>JAHCBA010000016.1 GCA_019634625.1 Verrucomicrobiia bacterium | reverse complement strand
TGGCCTTATCAACAAGTCAGACAAATTACAGCTTGACTCCTATATCAATTAGCCAGACATTTTAAATTGACTCCATCACCTGACCAGTCCACAAGTGGTTCCCCTGCTAACAGCAGATCCCGCGCTTACCCCCATGAGAACCCCACGCATCAAGGTCGATCCCTCCCTCCCCGCCGTGTACCACTGCATGTCCCGCGTCGCCGGCCGCCTCCCACTCCTCGACGACTCCGCCAAGCACAGACTCCTCAACATTCTCCACCACCTCGCCCGCTTCTGCGACATCGACATCATCACCTTCTGCATGATGTCCAACCACTTCCATCTCCTCATCCGCGTCCCTCCCAAGCCCCTTCCCGACTCCATCCCGGACGACGTCATCCTCGCTAAACTCGATGACTTCTACGGGCCCAAGGCCACTCTCCCCACCCTCGCCCGCGCCGCAGTCAACAAGGGCCAACCCATCCCCGACGACGTCCGCCAATCCGTCCTCTCCCGCATCGCCGACCTCTCCATCTTCCTCCAGGAGTTCAAACAACGCTTCTCCCGCTGGTACAACCGCCGTCACGACCGCACCGGCTACCTCTGGGGCGAACGTTTCCGCAGTGTCCTGGTGGAAGACTGTCCCAGCGCCCTCCGCGCCATCGCCGCCTACATCGACCTCAACCCCGTCCGCGCCGGCCTGGTCAACGATCCCAAGGATTACCGCTTCTGCGGCTACGCCGCCGCCCTCACCGGCGACAAGGTCATCCGCCGTGGAATCATGGGCTTTCTGGGCGCAACCGACTGGAGCGCCGCGTCAGCAGAATATCGCCTGGCGCTATACGTGATTGGCGGCACGTCAGGGCGGAGCGACAAGCGTGTGCTGGACCCGGAGGCGATCCGGGCGGAACTGGCGCGGGGCGGACAACTGCCGCTGGGCCAGATCCTGCGGCTACGGATCAGGCACATGACCGATGGGGTGTTCCTGGGATCGAAGGAGTTTGTGAACCAGATGTGGGAGCGGCACCGGGACAAGTTCGGGAAGCGACGCAAGAGCGGCGCACGGATTATTCGAGGCGCCCCGATCCCGGGACTGCGAGTCCTCCGCGACCTGCGCGTGGATGCGGTTGGGTAGCCAGTCGTAGCATCTGGGGCTGGATCCCCCGAGCCAGACACCGCCTGCGATCGGACCCCGCGGAGACGTCCCGGCATGGAGGCGGTGCATCTCCAAATGAAAACCGTCGGGAGGGACGTTGGGATCTGGCATGCCCTGACCAACGATCCAAGCGACCGTCCGGGCTCGCCATCTGTCGCGTTCCACAGGAAATCGCGGCGGAATTGAACGAGCCGTTCCCGGCCACGAAATGGTTGTCAGCGGCGTCCCTCGACCCTTTGATACCTCCATCCTCCGATGAAACGCCGCACGTTTTTCGAACTGATGGGCGGGGCAACCGCCACCACCACCCTGGGCATCGACCGGTTGCTTGCCGACTTCAAGGTCTCGGATCCACTCCGTCCCGGCGTGGCTGGTCTCCCCCGCCGAATTCTGGGTCGCACCGGTTGGGAAGTATCCATCATCGGATTCCCGGCCCTCGCCCTCATGCGCCTCGATCAGAACGAAGCCAACCGCGCCGTGCAGGACGCCTTTCACCGCGGAGTGAACTACTTTGACAACGCTCCGGCCTACGGTCGGGACGGCGACTGCGAGCGCAAACTGGGCCCTGCCCTCGAAGGCATCGATCGATCCCAGATCTTCCTCGCCTGCAAGACCAAGGCCCGCGACAAGGCCGGCGCCCGCGCCGAACTGGAGCGCTCCCTGGAACGCCACCGCACCGACCGTTTCGACCTCTATCAGATGCACCACCTGGTCACCGTGGACGAGGTGCGCCAGGCCTTCGCCCCGGGCGGGGCCATCGAGGCGTTCCTCGAGGCGCGGGAACAGGGCAAGATCCGCTGGATCGGGTTCTCCGCCCACAGCACCAGGGCCGCCCTCGCCGCCCTCAAGGCCTTCGAATTCGATACCGTGATGTTCCCCGTCAGCTTCGCCGAATTCTACCTCCGCGACTTCGGCAAGGCCGTTCTCGAGTCTGCCGCGGATCGCGGCGCGGCGGTCCTGGCCATCAAACCCATGTGCATGGGTGCCTGGCCCGAAGGCGTCGAGCGCACCCGTAATTGGTGGTACCGCACCACGGAGACGCCCGAGGAGGTGTCCCTCGCCCTTCGCTTCGCCCTTTCGCTCAAGGGCGTCGTCAGCGGATTCCCTCCCGCCTTCGTCGAACTCCTCGACAAGGCGCTGATCGCCGCCCGCGAATACGAACCCGCCACCGCAGAGGTCCGCGACGGCCTTCGCGATCTCGCGCAACGCTGCGAATCGATCTTCATTCGCGAAGACCTTCAGGGCGAAAACTCCGCCTCCCTCAACCGCCTGCCCTACCCCGAACACGCCCACGAATGCATGGGCTGAGGCACCCCCTGACCCACCATCCGCAAAGCCGGCCGCATGGGGCGGAGGGGCGGAGGAACGCACGCTTCAGTACGGCAAACCCATCCAGCCTGTCTGGATTCACCCCCCTTAACGCCGGGCAGCGGCCGCGTTGGCCCGTCGCCAGTCCCATGGCGCCACCGGCTTCCGATCCGCCCACAGACCGCGCCGCGCCTTTCGAGCCTCCACCTCCGCCCGGGCCAGATCCTTGTCGTCGGAATACTGCCGGTAGTGCCAGGCCAGACCCATCCGCACCAACTCCAGATTGACCTGCTTCCGCCCCACATACACCACCCCCACCGTCCGCCCGTAACGGTCCGTGTCCTGAATCACCACCCGGACATCCTTCCCAAAGACCATCTCCGACAGCGCCCGCTTCGCCTGTTCCGAATACGGCTGCCGCCGCTCCGGCGCATCAATGCCCGCCAATCGGATCGTCGTCTCCTTCCTCCCGGAGACCACCTTCAGGGTATCGCCATCCGACACCGAAACGACACGCCCGCGCAGATCCGCGCCCGAAACGGCACAAGCCCACAACAACAACGGCAGCAACAGCCCCGCAAGCATGTGACGGGTTGGCGTCACGCGTCGTACCCTGCCCGCCGCCCCTGCCCCAGTGCACGCCCAAACCCACCCGGACCTCAGAATGGAAATCCGATCGAGACATGCACCGTGCCGGCCGGGTCGGCGGGACGCGGGTTCAGATTGTGCCCGTACTCGACGCGGATCGGACCGATGACCGAGTTCCAGCGAAGGCCGACGCCTGCGGACCAGAGGGTCTCGTCCCACATCCGTTCCCGCAGTCTGGCGGTCTGCCCAACCCCATCGACGAATCCCACCACCGACCACGATGGCGTCAGGAGTTGCTCAAACTCGAAGTTCCACACCAGGGCCGCCTCGGCGCCGATGATCTCACCCGCGGCGTTGCGCGGGGACGCCTCGCCCCGCTGGTATCCCCGTACGCTGTCGTCGCCGCCCGGCAGGAACCGCTTGTTAAACGGCACCAACCCTTCGTCGCCCGGGTCCGAGACCAGCGAGTACCGCAGTCCCGCCCTCAGGTACCGACCGCCCCGCAAGGGCAGATGCGCCGATCCCCGAATCTCCGGGCGCAAATACCGCGCCTCACCGCCAAGCTCGGGAACCGCCACCTCCAGGGTCACCCCCAAATCATAGCCCGCGCGCGGACTCACCGCGGAATCGCGATGGTCCAACTGCCAGTCCAGGGTCACCGACGAGACCAGCGGCTGGTTGGCGCCGGAAAAGCGGGTGGCTTCCGACGGAGCGTCGAGCGCCCGCAACAGTTCGAAGGTGTACCGCACCCCGACCTGGTGCCCCGTTCCCTCGAACACCCGCCGCATCCCCGCCCCCGCCCGCGACTCTTCCCTGCGGAAGGACACCTCCTGGCGGGACAGAAAATCCACCAGTCCGAACACCGTCAGGTCATCCACCAGAACGTCGGGAATCGAATAGGTGGCCGTTCCCTCGCTGGCCTTGAAGGACTGGATCAACCGCAGATCGACCGAGTGGCCCAGACCGAACAGGTTGCGTCGCGCCACATCCACGCCGGCATAGAGCAGTTCGTAACTTCGAAATCCCCCCAGCAGATCCACCGACAGCCGGCGCCCGGGCTCGAGATCGAACACCGGATCCCGCACCTCGGAATCCGTCGCCGACGCTTCGTAATCGACACGGATGAACCGGTAGCCCCCCAACCTCGCAATCCGCGATCGCGCCTCGTCCACGGCCAGCCGGTCCAGCCAGGGACCTTCCAACGCCGAACGACGTGCCAGCGGTTTCCGGATCCGCCCGGGTTCCGGCGCGCCGCGTCCCGTGAACCGAACCGTCCCCAATGGCACCCGGGGGCCACGCACCACCTCCGCCCGCACCTTCACCTGCACCATGCCCGTCTCGTCCGCCGTCTGCCCCTCCGTCGTCAACCGCGCGGTCGCATCCGGATACCCTTCGCGAAACCACGCCTGCAACACCTCCTGCTCAAGATCCTCCAGGCCCGCACGCGACAGCACCCCCTCGTACTCCCGGGTCTCTTCCACGACCACCGGACCGTCGGCGGCGTCCCGCACGGTCACCCGGACACCGCTCACCCGGTGCAATGGCCCCTCCTCCACCCCGACCACCACCCGCACCGCACCGGATTCCGGATCGATTTCCGGATCCTCGGGGACCACCCGGGCGCGGGCATACCCCATCGTCTGCAACGCGGTCTCGAGCGCCCGGCTCGCATCCGTGAACTCATTCCGACTGAACCGCCGCAGGGCCCGGGTCTTCAGCAACCCGTCCGACCGGACAAAATACCGGCTGGCCTCCTCCTCGCTCAACACCGTCAGACCCCGGAACAGGATGGACCGGTAGAAGTACCGCAGCCCCGGTGTCACCCGGTACCGCACTTCGGTCGCCGCCAGCGGGCGGGGCAACGGAACCAGATCCCGTCCCTGCCAGACCTCCGTCAGCTCCTCGCCGTTCTCCAGGGTCAGTTCCAGACGCACCGCCGCATCCAGATACCCAAGGCCCTGGGCGTGATGCAGCAGCAGAAACGCCCCGTCCTCGATCGCGTTGGCGTCGTACACCACCGGCGGCTCGGAACTTCCCCGGACCTGCCGCAGCACCGCCTTCATCTGCAGATTCCCAAGCCAGCCCAGTCCCTTGATGCTGAGGCTCGCCGGGTCCGCCTCGTCCGCCTGCCCCGTTCCATCCGGAACCCCATCCCCCGCGTGATGACCCACCCCAGCCTCCCCCTCCCCGACCTCCCCGCCCAGGCACCCACTCCACCGCTCCCCCGTCATCATGGCCAGCACGACCACCCCCACGCGCACCCAGCAGGAAAGGCCTCCCGTGTGTCCTCTCATCGGTCAATCAGTCGCCAGCGGACCCCCGCATTGAGTTGGCTCCATCGATCGTATTCCCCCACCAGCGCCCACCGATCCGTCAACCGGTACTCCACGCCATACGTCAACTGCCCGCTGGTCGTGACCCGCTCGCCGCTGTGGAGGGTCAGGCGTGGTTCCTCGCTGGGGTCCCCCATGAGATTGGCCACGATGTCGTTGGCCAGATAGGCCCCCACCTTCTGGATCTTCGCCGAACCCGTGAAGGCGTACTCGTCCCTCGGCAACGTGCCGGCCGTCAGCATCTGCAAGGTCGCCCGCGTGCTCATCGGCGGCACCGTTGAAAGCCGGATCTCCGGGTCGTCCAGATCCCCGTCGAGCGACATGGTGACCGAATACCCGAAATTCAGCCCCTCGGCCGTTCCCTCGATCCGGGGACGATAAGGGCTCCCCTCCGTGAACCGCACCCGCAATTGCTCCACCCGCAATCGCCCGAACGGAAACAGGATCTGCCCCGTGTCCACCGCCCCCTCCCCGAGCAACCGCGGATGCCGCAACGTCCCCAGCAGTCGCGTCTCCGCCGAAACCGTCCCCCGAAACGCCGGACTCAACACCCGCGCAAACCGGTTCCCACGCACCGCCACGTTCAGGTTCCAATCCCCCACCGGATCGGCGTCCACACTGAAATACGGCGGACGCTGATCGGGTCGTTCCAGGTTCACCCCCACGAAATTCCGCACGTCCAGCATCACCACGCTGTTCCTGAGGGTGACCACCCCGTCGATCCTCGGCGGCGCCTCCGTGTTGGTCCGCACCAATGCCAGATCCAGATCGGCACGCAGCATGGCGTCCGTGGACCGTACCAGGGTCAGATTGGTCGCCGCCACCCGCACCTCCGCCGTCCACGATTCCAAATCCGCCACCGTCAGCCCCCCCGAGATCGCGATGGGCTGCCCGTTCAACATCGCGCCGCTCCGCTCGAATCGCACCGTCTGCCCGTCCAGCGCCAACCGCACCGTGATGTCGCGCAGCGTGCCCAGCGGTTCCCGCGGCTGCATCGCCGCCTCCGCAACCTCGACCCAGCCGCGCCACCCGCCCTGCTCGATCCGGAGATCCGCCCCCAGCGTGCCCACAGGTTGCAGGAACTCGCGCCACGGTGCCGTCAGCGGACCCAGGTCCGCCCGTCCCACGGAAAGGTGGCCCACCGCCTCCCGCCAGTCTGCCGGTCGCACCCCCATCCAGAGATTGCTCGAGGCGCCACCCACCAGCGGCAGGCGCACCGAGGCCAGCGCCTCCTGACCTTCGTACCGCAGGCTCAACCGCTCGATCACCGCTTCCCGTGGCGTGGCCCGTGCCGCCAGCTCGATCTCCCGAACCTCGACAGCCACCCCGTTCGTCTCCGCCCCCCTCCAGCTCGCCCCGGCCACCCGCGCCGCCAGACGCACCTCGGGCTCCTCCATCGTCCCACCCAGTTCCAGCCGCACTTCCGGACGCTCCAACGCCACCCCGGCCAGCGCCGACGCCCAGTCCCAGGGCCATGCCCCGGCAGGCAGTTCAACCGTGCCTTCGATCGCCCCCTCCGGAATCGGTTCCCACCCGACTTCCCCGTCCGTCACCCGGATCCGCAGCGGCAACACGACATTCGCCCCGATCGATTCCACCCCGTCCCGCGGCACCCGCACATCGCCAATCCGCACCCCGTCCGCCCCCAGCCGAACCCTGCCCGAGAACCCTGTCGTCCCCAGCTCGGGAAGCGGTCCCGAGACATCGAACGCCACCCCCCCCTCCAGTGGACCGCCCTCCCATCCGATGCGCCCCTCCACACCCGCCGCCCGAAATGCTCCCAGTCCTTCCGGCGCCGCGGGCCACCACGTTTCCAGGAATCCCGCCGAAAACGATTCCAACCCCAGCTCCGCCCGCCCCCTGTCAGGCCACGCCACCTCCCCGGAAATCCCAATCGTTCCCGCATCCCCGCGCCATCGAGCCGGTCCGATTGCAACGGCGTGAAGCCCATCCCCGCCGGCGTCCGTCCAGCGCAACGCCACCTCGAAGTCCCGCTCCAACGCCAGGTCCACCCGGTCCCCCGTCCGCATTTCCCAGGTCCCCACCCGCATCCGCACCTCCCGGGCCGGTTCCGCCCCGGAACCGGCCTCGACCCACACCGTCCCGGTCAGGTCGATCCGCCCCGTCCCGGAAGTGATCGTCGCCTCGACATCCGCCTCCTCCAACCCTCGAACCGTCACCCCGACGCGCAGATCCAACGGAGCCAGCCCGGGCAGCCCAAGGGCCTCCAGCAACCGCCCGTCCACCCGGCCCACCGGCCGGTCGAACGGCCCGGACGCCGTCGCTTCCACGTCGATGGGCGGCAACGCGGACGTCCCTGCACCCGCGTATTCCGGAATCCTTCCCGAGTATCGAAGCCGGACCCCCTCCAGCACCCTTTCCTCCAGGTCCGCCGCGCCCTCCACCGTCAGTCGGGCATCCCCGCCGGGACGCACCTCGAACGCGTCGATCCGCAGTCGCGGCCAGTCGAGCGCGCCGTTCAGCGACAGACTCTCCACCGCCATCGTTCCCCGACCCGCATCCTCCGCCTGCACTGCGAAGGTCAACCTCGGCCCTTCCAGACTCGAACCCAGCGAATCCACCCGGCCCCGCACCCGGCCCCTCCATCCGTCCATGCCCAACGCCCCGGCGTCCGCCACCAGTTCCAGCGATGCCTCCGGAATGCGCACCGGAGGCTCGAACCCCATCCGAACCGGCCGGTCCAGCCTCACCTGCACCGCCTCCGATTCCACCCGCAAGGCCGCCACTTCCATCCAGTCCAGCCCGAACGTGGCCCGCAACTCCGCCGTCAGCGGAATCCCCCGTTCCACCTCCGGCAACCTCGTCTCCCCGCCCGCCCGCAGATCCAGCGTGCCCCGTCCGTCCCGCCATTCCGCTTCCAGCGATCCGCTCAATGTCCCCGGGAACCCCTCCGGCACCGGCGGCGCCGGCAGCGTCCCCGTCAAACGCGCCGATTCGGGGAGCCACCCTTCGACCCCGAACCGTGCCGCCAGTTCCACCCGGTTGGTGGCATCGCCCACCCGCAACGCCAGATCCCAGGCTCCTTCCGCCCGCCCAGTCCGTCCCACACGCGCCTCGACCGACAGGTCGTGCGGTCGAACCTCGGCCTCCAGCTTCAATCCCAATCCTTCCGCCTCCTCGGCCCCCTCCGGCACCACCGCCAACCGCGCCTCCCACCCCTCGTACCCCACCTCCGCCGTCAACCCCTCTCCGCCCAATCGCACCCCGGGAATCCGGAAGACATGCCCGGCCACCTCAACCCGACCCCCGCTGAGATTCACCGGCCCCGACAGCCAGGCCAGACGCGGCAGCCAGGGCAGCACCGGCCCCAAGGCGCCC
The DNA here is from genome assembly GCA_019634625.1 of Verrucomicrobiia bacterium. Lineage (NCBI taxonomy): Bacteria > Pseudomonadati > Verrucomicrobiota > Verrucomicrobiia > Verrucomicrobiia bacterium. The sequence goes on along the minus strand of JAHCBA010000016.1, from coordinate 129,558 downwards.
TCGACCGATTGGATTCCGGGCTCCTTCGCAGGGTCCTCCTCCGGATCCGGCGTGATGACCAACGTCCAGTCCCTCCCCTCGATCGTCGGCGACCCGGCCCCGCCACAAACCAGCCGCCACAACCATGACCAAGGTTGGTGCCATTCCAACGTCCCGATCCTCACCGCCACCGGCGCCGCCTCGAAGCGCACCTCCCGCCATTCCACCCTGGACCACCCGAGCCGCCGCGCATCGCCCACCGTCACCCCCGCCACCCCGGCCGCCGCCCGCACCGCCGGAGGCACCCACCAGGGCGCGGTCAGCATGATCGCCACCCCCGCCACCGCTCCGCCAAGGCAGAGACGGCGCCAGGGTCGTCGCCGTCGTGGAGAGACAGACACCGGAGTCAAAACGATGTCACCTTGCGCCCGACCGGCTCGCGCAGCAAATGCAGGTTAAACGCAGGTTAAGTGCGGGTTCCCTCCAGCCGGTTCACTCCAGCTTCCCCGCCGACCACAGCAACCCCCGGCTCACGAACTCGAGAAAGACCGGATCGCGGAAGGTGTCGTCCGAATGCCCGTAGGTCGTCCCGAAAACGCGGGCGTTCCCGAACTGGTTCACCCAGATCACCGGGTGCTCCGCCCCGTTGCGCTCGCTCGCCGACGTCGCCAGCACCGTCACGTTGGGCCAGACCCGGTCGATGACGTACAACTCGTCCATGGGCGTGACCCAGTCCGACGGCATGGTCGCCAGCACCGGATGCACCGGCTCAAGCACCTTCACCGGGTACCGCGATTGGTGCTCGTGCCGCCGGCTCTGAACCCCCAGGAACTCCCGCCAGTCGTCGATCGCCGCATCCCGGTACGTGTGCATCGCACAATGGATCACCACCGCCGGCATCCCCTCCCGATGCGCGTCGGTGATCTTCCGGATGTACTCCGGATCACGCGTGTCGGCGAAGCACTCGTTGTGCACCACCACGTCCTGCCCGGCCGCCCAGTTCGGATCGTCGTACAGCGCAATCTGCGCCCGCGTCCCGCTCCCCCCTTCATGCACGATCGTCCACTGCACCCGCGCGTGCCGCGCCACCGCGTTGGTCAACTGCGCTGTCTGAAACGGGTAGTTGTGACAGCACCCGCCCGTCACCAGCATCGCTCGCAGCGAAGGAAGCGCCGGTCCCGACGCCGACACCGCGGGCGCGGCGGGCACACCCGCCCCCTCACCCGCCCCCTCACCCGCCCCCTCACCCGCCGCCAGGACCGCCATCGGCCCAGCCAGCCACACGCCCGTCAGCCATCGCCATCTCCCGGATGCGGTCTTCATGCCGCAACGCTAGGCAGCCCGGCCCCGACCGGTCAAAAGCGATTCTTGCGGTAGGCCCCCAGTTCCGGCGCGTCCGGATTCACCTCCGGCCCGAAGTAACGCAGGCACACCAGCGGCTCCGTCCCGCTGGTGTTCTCAAACGTGACCCCCAGCGTCGCTCCGTCCGCCGTGCAGAAATACTCGTCCTCCGTCAGCTCATGGAACCGGATCAGCCGCGGGCTGCTCAAGGGCTCCCCATTGATCTTTCCCCGCCCCTGCACGCACGTCAGCCCGTACGACCCGGTGTCCCAGATGGTGCACTTCACACCGGGATCGACCGTCAGTTCCTTGGCCGTGAAAAGCTGCTCGCCGTCAATCCGGCCGTACACAATCCAGCGGTCCACATACCCGTCCTTGCGCGTGTCGGCCACCGGCACCGGCTCGAGATAATGGTTGTCCTTGAAGTTCTCGTCGCAGTTCTGGTCCCAGTCGAGCTGGTTGACGATGAAGTCCAGATCCTTGTGCTTCGACTTCGGCATGTCCTTCACCAGCAGATCCCACGGCACATAGCGGCCCTCGACCATGCTCTGGTACATCGCAAAGACGTCGCTGCCCCACTGCGGCTCGTACGTGCACAAACTCCCCGGGGCGTGCAGCACGCACGGCGGAATCAACCATCCCGTCCCCGGCTTCAACCGGTAGGCCCGGCTCAGGTCCAGGATCCCGTTGTCCCCACGGTTCCAGTCCTCAAGACACTTCCGCACCTGCCCCTTGGTGGTCCCGGGTTCCAATCCCATGAACGTGTACGGGAAGTTGTTCCCCACCGGATTGTGCTGCGGCGGGAAATAATACGACTCCGGCTTGCCCTCCTGCCCCACCAGCTTCGCCTGCTTGGCGCTCTGGTGCATGTGGTGCGGAATCGGCCCCATGTTGTCGAAGAACTTCGAGTACACCGGCCACCGCCCGTACTTCTTCCAGATCGCCTTCCCCACCAGCGTCGCCCCGCAATCCTCCACCGCCTTCCGCAGCGTGAACCGCTCCTTCCCCACCACGCAGTAACTCAGGCCCTCGTCCGGCACCCGCCCCTCGTTCGCCGCCTCCGTCGTCGAGGCAAACCAGCGCTCGTCGATCCCCCCCCGGTTCGCCCCGTACGCATACGTGTCGTCCGGATGCAGCTTCAACCGCAGCCCCGGTTGCAGGAATGAACGCGGCACCCACGCCGGCGCGAGTCGCAGCAACCCGCCCGTGCGCGTTATCTCGGCCTCAACCTTGCTCTGGGTATTGCGGGTGACGGTCTTGAGTTGCGTGACGGTGTTCATGGTGACGTTGGGGTGGACGCAGGACACAACCTCCCGGCTTCGTCCCGCGCGCGTGCCGGTCACGCTACCGGGACCGGCCTGCCCCCCGCCATCGCAAAACGTCTCCCATCGCCCCGCGCCACCCCATCCCCCGGGTCAACGCCCTCCCGCCTCCGCCGGCAGCTCGACGTGCTCGCTGCTCGCCCGAAGTCCCCGCGTGTCACGCACTGCCAGAAACGCCACCCGCACCCCTGCCCCCGGCAGTTGACCCGCCACCCGTCCTCCCTCAATCCGCGCTGGCACCGTCTTCCACACCCGCTGCGCCCAGGGCCCGTCATCCTCCGTGTAACAAACCATGGCCTCCTCGACCGGCAGCGGCGTCACCAACTCCGCCTCCAATCGATCCCCCACCACCCGTGTCGCACCCAAACGGGGCAGCCTCGCGCCGCCCCGCAACGCATGGTCCACGAAGGCATCCACCTCCTCGAAGTCCCAGATGTGCCCGTGCGGCAATCCCACCACCACGCTCACCCAACGCCACGGTTCCGGCACCAGCCGGTACGACCGCCGGTAACTGTCCAGCGGATACGCGAAGTCCGTCGTCCCGTTCAGGAACAGGATCGGCACACGCACATTCCCCAGGTACCGGCTCGGATCGAAGTGCCGCAACCACCGCTCGCGCGACTCAGCTCCCATCGCCGCCAGCGACCGGTCCCGCCAGTAGCTGTTCTCCCCCAGGAATCCACAGCCGTACACCGGCACCGCCACCTTCCACCTCGGATCCAGTCCCGCCACCATGCACGTCAAATACCCTCCCCAGCTGATCCCCGTCACCCCAACCCGTCCGGCATCCACCTCCGGCAGCGAGCGCACCAGCGAATGCCCCCGGATCACCGCCGCCACCGCATGGTAACTCCACATGTCTCCCACCTCCGCCTCCCCAAAATCCCGGAACTTCACCGCATCCGTCTGGTCCGGCCCCCCGTCCGGCAGCCGCCCGTCCGGCCCGTTCCCCGCCAGGTCCATCGCCAGTGCCACATACCCGCGGCGCGCCCAATGTTCCACCCACGCCGGAAACGCCCTGCCCCCACCCCCATGCACCAGCACCATCGCCGGCAACCGCTCCCCGGACGCCCCCGCCGGCCGGCCGAGATACCCGAACACCCGCGTCGGTCTCCCTTCCAGCGGTTCCCCCGCATACGTCACCTGCTGAACCAACCCCGTCCGCACGCCCCACGTCGCCTCCGGCACCCGCATCAGCGCCTCGATGTCCCACGGCCCCGACGACCGCACCGATCGCGAGGAAGCACACCCGGCCGCCAATACCAGAACAAACCCGAGCCCGAGAGCCACCGTGGGAAATCGCACGACCGAATCCTGCGCCGCCTCCCCGCCCCCTGGAAAGCGCCGAACACCCGGCACCCATCGGTTCGATTCCTGAGCGGGATCCAGCCCCGCTCCGTGGGCGCCATCCTCCGCCCGTTCCCCTCGCCGGACGACGATCTCCTCGGCGAAATGCTCGACCCGCGGCCATGATCGGGGCCGACACCCTCTGGGCATCCGGCGTTCGCCGGCTCGCGACCGCCAATCCCGGAGACTTCCAAATCTTCGGCTTTCACCTCCTGACCGGCTGACAACTCCTCCAACAGACCCGGCCTGCAACATGCCCGCCAACGCGTGTTGCACACCGCTCCTCCGACCTGTTCTCCTTTCCGGCATGGCGGATGTCCCCAGCCCATCCGACGAGCCGCTCAGCCTGCGGCTCGCCCGCGCCATTCCCGAGACCTTCTTCCGGCCCCTCGCCAGACCCTCCGCCCCGGTTTACGTGGACTGCGCCGACCGCCTCGCCCGTTGCGCCGATGAGGGCGGACAGGTCTCCCACGAGGATTGTCAGACTTTGATCCGCGAAGCCCTCGCCGAACATCCCCGGGCCCAACTCGGCGATGACGAAGGCGCCGAATTCGGCGACCTGCGCCAGCGGGCCGGGCAGTTCTACAACAAACTCGTCGAGGCAGGCTGGCTCCAGGAACGCCGTGTCAGCCTCGACGAACGGTGGGTGCTCATCACCCCGCCCCTCCGAATCCTCCTGCGCTCGCTCCGCGAAATGGCGACCACCGACCCGGCGGACCTCCGGGACTTCGCCGCCACCCTGCGCTCGATCTGCCAGACCCTTGAAGAGCAGGGCGCCCTGGACCCGAACCGCATCGGCCCCGAGGAATTCCGCCAGACCGTCCGTGAACTGCTCGATCGCGTCGAACGCGCCATCGAACAGATGCATTCCGTCGAAACGCTCATTCTCCGCCACGCCGAGGAACAGCGCGCCAGCGAATCCCCCGCCGAGACACTCCGCCGTTTCCTGGTCGAGTTCCAGGCCGGCGAACACATGGTCTGCTACGACGCGCTGCGACAGGGCGGACTCGGGCCCCGCCTCCTTCGAGCGCGTTCCGTCGTCCAGGACGCCCTGGCCGATCCCTTCGCCAAAGAACGTCTCGCCGAAGGTCTCGCCGCCCATCGCAGCCTCGCCCCAACCGAGGCCTACCTCGCCGCCGAATCCATGCTCGGCCGCCTCGACCGTGGACTCGCCTCCATCCCCGCCCGCCAGCGCCTCATCGACGGCCGCATGGCCGACTTCTGCCGCCTCTCCAAACAACGCTACGACTACCAAACCGAAATGCGCGGGCGCCGCGCGGAACAGGTCAAGTCGTTCCTCGCCGCCGTGAACCGCCATCACACCGGGCAATCCTTCTCCGACCTGACCGACTCTCCCGGACTCCCCCTTCTCTCCGTTGAAGTCGCCCTCCATTTCGGCACGGATTCCCTGTACCGCCCACGACGCTCCCGCCCGCCGGTCAACCTCGATGTCCCCCCATCGACGGACCCCGGGAACACCAGAGACGCCCAGGAACTGATCCGCACCCGCAATCTCTACGCCATCACCCCCCAACGCGCAGGCCGGCTCGTGGAACGTCTCCTGCCAACCCCGGGCGCCGCCGTCTCGACCGAATCCCTCCGCCTCGCCACCGAGGACGACCTCCTCGACCTCCTCGCCGTCCTCGCCTTCGACCGCGCCACCACCGCCGCCCGCCATCGCCCGATCCGCTGGCGCATCGAAACCGTCCGCGAACATCTCGGGCTCACCCCGGGCGCCATCCCCATCGACCGTGTCTCCGGCCGGTCCATCGAGCGTCTGCTCATCGAACGCCTTTCATGAACCTCCCCTGGCCTTCCTTCTGGCAACACATCCCGGAACCCGACCGTCCCGCCCTGAGCGAAGCCCTCACCGAACTCCTCTCGAAAGGGGTCCTGCTCGGCGACGACGGCCGTGCGCGGGAAATCTTCCTGACCGCCCGGGAACACCTTCGCGATCTCGCTGAATACCTCGCCCCGCTCCACCTCGACCTCTGGTCCGACCCGGATCGCTCGTTCCTCCAGGCCCGCCCGGTCTCGGGCGAGTGCGGACTGACCGCGAAATTCAACAAGGCCGAAACCCTCCTCGTCCTCGTCCTCTGGCGGCTCTACCACGAAACCCGGATGGAACGTGCCGTCGAAACCGTGGTGGTAAGCGCCAACGACGTCTATCAGGCCCTCCGCCTCACCTTCGAACACCTGGAACCGCCCACCGAAACCCATCTCGATCGCATGCTCGCCCGCCTCCACTCCCGCCGCCTGATCCGCTTCCAGCGTCATGACGACCCCCAACGCTTCGGCGAATCCAGCGTCGAAATCCTCCCCACCCTGCCGCGCGTCATCCCCTTCGAAAGCCTCGACGCCTGGGAACTCATGGCCGGCCTGCACGGAGCCGCCAGGGGTACCCCCGAACCCGACGCCGACACGGAGGTGTCCGCGTGAATGACCGCCGGATCTCCCTCAGCCGCATCGTCGCCATCAACTGGTACGGCTTCCGCCAGGTCTTCGATGTCGCCGACCATACCCTCATCGCCGGCGCCTTCGGCACCGGCAAGACGGCCCTGCTCGACCTCATCCAGTACGTCCTCCTCGGCGAACATTGGCGCCCCAATCGCGCCGCCGCCGGCAACGCCCGCAGCCGCTCCCTCGTCAGTTACTGCCTCTGCGATACCAACACCGTCCGCGACGGCGAACCCCATTACACCCGATCCAGCGGCGTCACCCTGGTCGCCCTCGAATTCTCCTGGCCCGCCGAACCCGGGCGCCCCGCCCCGCGCCGCGAGACCTGGGGCATGCGCATCGAGTACTCCAGTCCCACCGCCGAACCCCGCCGTACCTACTTCCTCGCGCCTGATCGCATCGAATACGCCAGCCTCGCGCCCGAGGGCCGTGTGCTCGACGAGGACGCCTTCCGGGCCTGGATCCGGCGCGAATTCGAGTCGGGCAGCTCCCAGAAATGCCTCTTCGGACGCCAGCAGGATTACCTCGCCGAAATGGCCACCCCGCGCCATCTCTACTTCGATCTCCCCCCGTTCCAGAAAACCCTCGTCAAGGCCATCGCCTTCGAACCCGAGGAAAATGTCGAGGACTTCATCCGCCGTTTCATCCTCGAGGAAAGCCCCCTCGATGTCCGCGATGTGAAGGCCGCCCAGGACGCCTATCGCGAAACCGAGGCGCGCCTCCGCCGCCAGGAAAACGAGGCGGCTTTCCTCCGCCGCATCTCCCAGCACCACGCCCACTTCGAGTCCGCCCGCACCGAGGCCTCCATCCTCGGCTGGCTCCAGCGCGCCCTCGAGGTCGCCCGCGTCGAGGAACTCGCCGAACGTCACCGCTCCGCCCTGTCCCGGCTCGAAGCCGAACACGCGGCAGACCGCAAAGCCGTCGAGGACGCCACCCGGCAACGCAACGCCCTCGATGCCTCCCTCCAGGCCACCATCCTCGAAGCGCACCGGGACCCCGACCACGCCAAGCTGAACGATCTCGACGCCCGTAAACGCACCCTCGACACCGAAATCGCCGCCCTGCGCGACGCCGCCCAGCAAACCCGCAAACGCCTCTCCGACCGTCACCAACTCTGGCTCCAATGGCTGCGCCACGCGGCTTCCCTCGCCCAGCCCGGACTCGAAGAACTGGCCCGGGTCGAGGACGCCCTCCTCGATTCCCTCCGATCCGGGGACGACCCGTCACGCCTGCAGGCCCTCCAGCTCCTCGCCGCCCGCTTCAACGAGATCTCCCGGGACATCAGCCGGTTCATTGAACCGATCCGCCGCGACATCGAGACCGCCGACAAACGGCTCCTCCAGATCGCCGCCGACCTCGAATCCATCGGACGCGAACGCAGCCCCGGCACCTTCCCCGTCCTCGAAGCCATCCAGCAACACCTCGGCGGTCGCGCCCATCAACTCGGACGACTCATCGAGGTGAAGCCCGATGCCGCCCGCTGGTGGCCCGCCCTCGAACTCACCCTCGGACGTCACCGCTGGGCCATCATCGTCCGCAGCGAAGACTATCCCGAGGCGCTCCGGATCCTCCAGGCCACCCCGCCGGGCCGCGAACCCGAAATCCTCGTCCATCCCCTCGAAACGCTCTCCCCCTCCCTCCGCACCGAAGTTCAACCCGGCTCCCTCGCCGAAAAAATCGAGGTCCAGGACGTCGTGGCCCGCGCCTACGCCTGCCATCTCCTCGGAGACATCGCCTGTGTCGGGAACCCCGGGGACCTGGATTCCTGTCCGGCCCCCCGTGCCATCACCCCGGACGGCCTCTTCAAACAGTTCCCCACCCGGCGACGGTTCCGAACCCCCGGGGAAGTCCAGCTCACCCTCGGCCGCGAAGGACTCGCCCGCATGAAACAGGCGCGGGAACGCGAACAGCTCGATGTCCGCTCCCAACGCGACCGCGCCGACCGCCGCCTCCAGGACCTCAATGCCTGGCTCGATTCCGGACACCGCGGCGGGCTCGGCGACGGCACCCTCCCCGACCGGTCCCGCGACCTTCCCCGATTGCCCTCCCTCGAAGCCGACTTCCGCGGCGTGTGCGAAACCATCCGGTTGCTCGCCACACCCGAACGCGCCGCCCGCCTCGCCCAGCTCGACGATCTCCAGAAACGCATCGCCTCGGTCGTTGGCGAACTGGCCGTGCGCCGGTCCCGTCTCGATGCCTTCGATCTCCAGGCACGCCAGAACCGCGAAGCCCTCGATCGCGCCGGGGAGGACCGCCGCCAGGCCACCCTCGAACGTGAAGTCGCCCGCACCCGCCTGCCCACGTCCATCCTCGATCGCGATCTCGAATCCCACCTCCGGCAATCCCTCGACGCCGCCCCCACCTGGGAACGCCGTCGCGAGCTGGCCGCCACCCGCGAATCCGCCGCCCGCGACGCCGCCCACGACGCCCGCACCGGGCGTGATCTCGCCCGACGCGAACTCATGGCCGCCCGTGACCCCGCCGGCCACCTCCTCCATCCCCAGTACCAGGCCGACTTCACCGCCGAGGACGACGACAACTCTTCGTGGGATGCCCGTCTCCGCCTTCTCGAAACGGTCGAACTCGAATCCTCCCGCCAGCTCGCGGCCGACCGCCGTCGCGAATGGGAACGGCGCCTCCAGGAAGGCGTCCTCGATCGCCTCAACGAAAAAATCCAGTCCGCCGACCGCACCATCCGCCAGCTCCGGGACTACCTCAACCAGCCCATCGGCCGCCACGTGTACCGCATCACCCAGCGCCGTGACCCCGCCTTCAGTGCCCTCTGGTCCCTCCTCGATACCGGCCTCTCCCCGGCCGACCCGCTCACCCAGGCCATCAAGTCGGACGAGATCGACCGCGCCAAGGCCGACCTCATGGCCGCCGTCGAGGCGCCCGACGGTGCCGACCCGCGCGCCCGACGCCTCCTCGACTACCGCTTCTACCACCGCTACGACCTCGAAATGGTCCACGCCGACCGCCCCGACGCACCCGCCATCTCCCTCGGCCGAAGCGGCCGGAGCCTCAGCGGCGGCGAAAACCAGGCGCCCTTCTTCATCTCCATGCTCGCCGCCTTCCGCCGCGTGTACGACGTCGGATCCCACCGCTCACCCCACCTCGGCCTCGTGGTCATGGACGAGGCGTTCTCCAAACTCTCCGGCGATGGCGTCGAGGACTGCCTCGAACTCGCCAGCCGCTTCGACCTGCAGCTCGTCATGGCCTTCCCCATCGACCGCCTCGGCGTCATGGCCCCCTACGCCGATACCGTCGTGATCTGCGAGAAAAGGGTCACGCCCGGCACCGACGGTTACGTGGCCCATATCGACAACATCCCCATCCTCCTCACCGTCGATCAGGCCCTCGAATCCCTGACATGACCCCCGACGACCCGCGCTGGCGCACGTTCCCGGTCCTGCGGGAGCTGCACGACCAGTGGTGGCGGGCCCGCGGCACCGGCCTTGGCCGTCACACCCGCCCGTTCTCACGCGACTGGGAACAGTTGCTCGAGGCCGCCGGACTCCTCTCCGCCGACCACCGTGCCGACGCCGAACGCGACGCCCGGCTCCTCGCCGGGGCCGGACTCCTTCGCCTCACCCATGACCGGCGCAGACCCCACCTCCTGCAGCGCGTCCAGATCCCTCTCGATGCGGAATCCCGGCTCGCCACCCTCTTCGGCGATCCGCTCGAAACCGAACCCTCCGGACCCGACCCCGCCGCCATCGACTGGGAACCCGAACTCGCCTTTCTACGGGATGCCCGCCAAAACGTCGCTCTCGACGATTTCGTCGCCCTCAACCGCTTCCTCGCCACAGGCGGACGTCTCCGCCCTATCGTCCCGGTCAAGGAACGTTCCATCGAGGTGCTCGGTGACGAAAAGCGCCTCGATGCCCTGCTCGTAACCGCCCCGTTTCGCACCGGCCGCATCACCCCGTCGGACCTCCGCTGCGCACCGGTGCCCGAACCCCTCGGCTGGCGGCGCGGCCACCGCCCGGACGGTCCCGTGCTCGTCCTCGAAAACGCCTCCACCTGGGATTCCTACTGCCGTTGGGATGCCGCAGCCCCCCGGTTCAGCGCGTTGGTCTATGGCAAGGGCCTCGTCTTCATCGACGCCGTGACCCGCCTCCATGACCTGTTCGCCGAGATTCAAGGGCCGCGCCCCATCGAGTACTTCGGGGACCTGGATCCTCCCGGAATCGACATCCCGGTGCGCGCTTCAGAGAAGGCCGTCGCCGCTGGACTGCCCCCCATCCAACCCCACCTCTGGAGCTACCAGCGACTCCTCGAAGCCGGCCCGGGCCGCGAGGGCGCCTGGGACGGCGAACCGGTTCGATCCGAATCCCTGTCCTGGCTGGGACCCCTCGCCCCCGCCGCCCACGATCTCTTCGCCCGCGGCCTCCGCCTCGCCCAGGAACTCGTCGGCTGGGAAACGCTCGCCACCCATCCCGCCCCACTGCCCGCCCCCCCCTGTCCGCCCCACCCCCAGCACCCCGTCGATCGACCGTTCCCACCCCCTTCCCCGTCATGAACACCGCGACCGCCTGCCGTTGCCTGTCGCTCGCTCTCCTGCTCTCCGCCTGCGGGCCGTCCGCACCCGTTCCTCCCACCGAACCCAGCCTGTCCATTCCCCGTAGGGACCCGCCCCGGGTGGACACCGTCGCCCTCGATCCAACACTCGCCCGTTCGATCCAGTCGGGCCGGGAGGCGGTCCTCGCCCAACCCCATTCCGCCGCCGCCTGGGGAGCCTTCGGCCAGGTCCTTCATGCCGCGGAGTTCTATCCGGAAGCGCTCGACTGCTACACCTCGGCCCTGGACCGTGACCCGGCCTCCGTCCGTTGGCGCTACCTCGTCGGACTCCTTCAACTGCCCCACGATCCGGAATCGGCCCTCTCCCACCTCCGCGAGGCCGCCCAGGCCGCCGCCCCGGACGATCCCGCCCCCGCCCTCCGCCTCGCTCACGCCCTTGTGGAACACGGCCGCTTTGCTGAAGGCGCCACCCATCTCGACAAGCTTCTCGCAATCGTCCCCCATCATCCGGCGGCCCGACTCGAACTCGCCCGCGTCCGGCTCGCCGAAGGGCAACTCCCCCTTGCCGCCCAGGCCCTCACCCCCTGCCTCACGAATCTGTACACCGCCCGTCCGGCCCTCATGCTCCTCAGCCAGATCCGAGCCCGGGAAGGAGAGAACGAGGCGGCCGTCGATCTCGCCCGCCGCGCCGAATCCATGCCGCGCCCCCCCGACTGGCCCGACCCCTATCTCCGCGAGATCCGCCAACTCCAGGGCGATCGCGCCCGCCGCGCCGATCGCGTCGCCACCCTCCTCGCCCAAGGCCGCCTCGACGACGCCGAACGCCGCCTGGCCGAACTCCTCCACGAAGCCCCCGAAGATCCCGAAATCCTCCTGCTCCTCGGCCGCCTCCACTTCCAGCAGGGCCGCTGCGCGGACGCCGAAACCCGCTTCCGCGAACACCTCGCCGCGCGTGAAGATTCCCTCAACGGCTGGATCCAGCTCGCCCTGGCCCTCCTCTGCCAGCAGCACTGGACCGAAGCGCTCCCGCCCCTCGAACGGGCCATCGCCCTCAAACCCGACTTCGCCCAGGCCCACGCCAATCTCGGCCTTGCCCACGCCCGGCTCGGCAACACCCCATCCGCCATCCGCGCCTATCGCGAAGCGCTCCGCCATCGACCCGCCGACGCCGCAACCCACGCCGCCCTGGCCGAACAACTCGCCCTCACGGGCGATGCCTCCGCCGCCCGGAACCACGCCCGCCAAGCCCTCGCTCTGCAACCCGAGCTACCCCGCGCCCTCCAGGTCCTCCGCATCCTGAACGAAGACAGGAATGCCGAAGGATCGCCATCGCGATGACCCGCCGCATCCATCGCCCATATCAGTCAGTAAGCCAAAAATATTAGGCCAGGCTGACTACATTGACCGCATCCATACAAGGCGACCGGCATGGTATTGGTATTGTTGACCACCCCCAGCAAGGTCATGGGTCCCGGCTTGGATCGGATTCCCGGGGGTGAAGCAGTGATCAAGAATAACAGGACAGACTGACTACTATTGACGGTATCCGTATAAAGGGACCGGCATTGTACTGTTGACTACCCGCAGCAGGATCATGGGTCCCGGCGTGGATCGGATTCCTCGTGAAGCAGGGCTGGATCGATGCGTCATCAACTTTGCGACTGACCTATTACCTCCCTTGCTCTCCCCTCTCGCTCCCCACTCCCCCTGTTCAACGCAGAAGGCGACCCCGAAGGGTCGCCTTCCCAATAACCTGCCGATTCGCCTTCGAGGCGCCCGGCTATGGCGGTGGACCCGTCCGGGTCCCCTCAGCCTACTGACGCGCCCGGTAGAACCGTCGCGCGTCTGCCGCCGGGATCGTCGCCGGGCTCACTGCACCCGCCACCGCCGACCACGGCCCCGTGACGTTGTCCGCCGCTTCCAGCGTCCCGGTGAACGTCACCCGGATCCCCGCTCCCTCCCGCGACACCGACAACGTCGGCGCCGGGCTCGGCAACTGGTTCGGTCCCGCCGCGGCACTCGCCGCCACCTGGGCCGGCGTCATCGCGCCCTGGTAGATCCGAAACTCATTGTAGCTCCCGGCAAAATGCACGTCCGGGAACTGGGACCGGCCCAGCCACACGTTCACGTCGCGACCCGCCAGATCCGACAGCGGCCGCGGCGCCACCGAGGTCGCCACCAGCGTTCCGTTCGTGTACATCCGCGAGGTGTTCCCCAACGCGCTCCAGGTGATGGTGATCTGGCTCTCCTGACCCACCGGCATCGATCCCGGATGGTTCAGCCCCGCCACGTCGCCACCGTCCGGGAAGTTCGCGACGAACCGCGGGAATCCCGCCCCCGACTTTGCCGTCAGGAACAGGAAGTCCACCCCGCCGTCATTGATGTCCTCCCCGCCGTTGCTGATCCCGAAGTCGAAGATGCGCGACCAGTTGCCGCCCCCGGCGTAAGTCACCCACATCTCGAACGTCCCGTTCTGGCCCAACGCCGAGATGATCCCGTTCGGCAAATCCACATAGCTTCCCTCCCCGCCATCCAGGGTCAGCGCCCCTCCCCCGAAGGTGAACCCGCCCCAAACGTCCCCGTGGGCCGTCCCCACCGAATCCATGACCTGCGACCCCGAGGTCTCGTTGAAGCTGTACCGGTGCCGCAGGGTCACCGGATCGCTCACCACGGTCAGCGTGGCCGGCGTACTGGTCACCTCCACCGGCGTCCCGTCCACCGTGTTCGAAACCCGCACCGTGAACGACGCACCGCTGTCCGCCGCCGAAACCCCGCTCACGGTGTAACTCGATCCGTTCGCACCGGGAATGGGATCGCCGTTCTTGAACCACTGAAAGGTCATCGGCGTGGAACCCCGCGCCACCACCTGGAAGGTCGCCGACAAGGTCTCCGGCACGGTCAGGCTGGCCGGCGCAGTCTCGATGGTCGCCGCAATGTCCCGGTCATTGATCAAATCCGGACCTGCCAGCGTATTCCCCAACACCTGCCCCGGCGTCAGGACATAATCGTACACCCGCACCTCGTCGTACTCGCCCTGGGTGTTCTGGTCGGCGGTCCAGTTGGACCGGCCCAGCCACACGTTCACGTCGTTGAGATCGCTCATCGGCGTGGAAGTCGTGAGCCCATTGATCCGCTGCCCGTTCTCGTACACGTGGATCGTCCCGCTGCTCTCGTGCCAGGTCAGCACCACATGCGTGTCCGTGTTGAACGTCTGCGTCCCCGAATCCGACGTCACGATCCCGCCACCTGGCGGATCCTCATTCCGCAATTCAAGTCGGCGACTGTTGACGTCATCGCCGATCTGGGCCGTGTACGCCAGGTAATCGAGCCCCTGCCCCCCTCCGCCCGGCTGGAACACCTCCCCCAGCCCGTCGTCACTGTTGTCCGTTGAGCCGAAGTCGAAGACCCGCGACCACGTCCGGGCCCCCGTGATCTTGAACCAGAATTCCAACGACACCTCCCCAGGGCCCCCGTTGGCCACGCCGCGTGACGACACCATCCCGTTCGGCAAATCCCCGTAGGCCGCCTCCGTCGAGGATCCCCCCGGCAACCGCAACCGGCTCCCGGTGAACTCCCCGTCAAACCCCAGTACCATCCCATGGGCTGTCCCCACCGAATCCCGGAACTCCTTGTCCATCGCGTCCCCTGCCGGCTCGTTGAACGAGTACCGGTGAGCCGGTCCCTGCGTCAGACGTTCCGCCGTCGCCGCCGGCGGCGGCTCCGGATCCACAAAAGCCGCCCGCTCAAACTCGTAGTTCGCCAGGATCTGCTCCGGCGTCAGCACCCCGTCGTGAATGCGCACCCGCGCGATGGTCGCCGTGGCCCGCAGTCCGCCCGTCGGCGTCTCCCCGTCCGGCTCGAGCTGCGTCGCAATGTTGATCGCCGTGTTGGGATGCGTGTTGATGGTCCCCGGAGCCAGGATCTCCCCGTTCTCCAACCGCCCGTTCGCGTACACCCGCGTCACCGTCCCGTCGAGCGTGTACACCAGGTGATGCCACCGGTTCGCCTCCGGACTCCCGCCGTCGTTGTTCCATCCCAGATCCGGACCGTCCCCGCCCCAATGCCCCACCGCACCCCAGCGGAAATCCGATCCGTAGTTGAACGACATGTTCGAGCCGTCGGGTCCGCCCCGATGTCCCCACGAGACCAGCGTCTCTTCCCCAGCCACGCTCGGATTCAGCACCCAGACCTCGATCGAACGCGTCGGATCCTCCCCCACCAGCCCGTCCGGCGCCCAGATGACCGGCCCCCCCGCCGATTCCACCAACTGCAGGAACTGCGTGCCATCGAACCGAATCCCCTTCGTCCCCCCGGCGAAGGCCACCGTCGGAATCGTTCCCTCCCCTCCCGTCGCCTCAAACAACCCTCCCAGCGTCCCCGCATTCGGAATGCTCGGAAGCGGCCCCTCGGGCAGGGATGTCGCATCGATGCTGACGAACAATTCGCCCGCGCTCTGGACCTGCGCCGTCGCCGCACCCCCCGTCCCCACCAACCCCGCTGCGATCAGTGCCGCCGTTAATCCTGGAAACCGACTCCCGACGCCCCGCGCCGTCGGGAATCCCAATTCGGATGCTTGCTTCATAAATGACATCGCCGGATTGCGTTCACTTCCTGCCCTCCGCCGATGCCCGGTCCACCCCAAAAAGCTGGACACGGAAGGGCACTTCACACGACGGGGACGCCCTGTCATCGCCCGAAATCCCGCCCGGGAGCAAGGCCATTCTCCGGTCGATTTCGGTATCCCGTGCATCCCCCAGTTGTGGGTGAGGAGGCGGCGAATCGGAGGGGCAAGCTCCGCAAGTCCCCAACAATCCCATCCCTTCCCATCCATCCAACGAACTCCCCGAGTCCCCGCCAACCCAGCCTCCCTCCACTTCCCTCACCCCATCCGAAACGACAGCTTCCGGATCATCCCGCTCCCAAACGCGGTCTGCAGCCGCTGCAACACGTCCCGCCCCCGATAACGCACCAGCTCCGTCAGCCAAACGCTGCTGTCCACCGCCACCATCAGCGTCCCGTTCCGTAACGCCACCGGCTGGGCATGCGACGCCACATGGGGATCCATCAGCCGGTTCCAAACCTGCACGATCTCAGCCTCCGCCCGGCGCTGATCCAGTCGCAACCGCTCCAGCACCCCGGCCACCACCCCGTCCGCCCGACGTCCCCCATCCGCCCAGGCCCGCTCCGCCGAGGTCAGATCCACCCGCCGCCACGCCGCCAGCACCCGACGCCGGGCACTCTCCGCCTCCGATTCAAGAGGCAGCTTCCGAACTCGCGGGGGACTTCGACGCGGGATGTTCATCCAGGACCAGCACACCGTGCGGCGGCAGGTCGTAGGCTCCGCTGATCGTCGAGCCGGTCAAGAAATCATGCATCGGCTTCAGCAGGTGGATCCGGATCGGCGTCGGCTGATGGTTCAGCAGAAAATAAATCCGCGTTCCCTCCTTCGACCGCAGCCCCACCTCCACCCCGGGCGGCACCTTCAGCAGCGAATGCAGCCCGCACAGGTTCCGAAGCCAGTCCACCAGGTCAAAGTAGAACGCCTGGTGGCTCATCGTCCCCAGGTAGATCGCCCGCCCCAGCCCGAACGCATTCATCGTCATCGCCGGCCGCCCCGCATAGAAATCCTTCGCGTACGTCGCCAGAATCTGGCACTCCCGCGGCTCGATCACGTCCGCCCACACCCGCACCGGATGCTGGTGGCTGATGTGGAAATCCCCCTTCGAGTTCATGTAGTTGTCCGCATCCGCCGGCAGCGGATCGAACTCGGTCACCTCCATCCCGAACAGATCCGTCATCAACAGCGGGAACCCGGACCCCGCCGCGATGTGGGACTCGTCCACCAACCCCGTGTTGCAGGTCGCCAGCAGCGTCCCGCCGTTCTGCACGTACAGCTTCAAGAGATCCGTCTCCCCCGCCGCCAGCAGCCGCAGCGAGGGCGCAATCACCAGCTTGTACCGCGACAGATCCTCCGACGGCCGCGCGAAATCCACCTGGATGTTCCGGTCGTGCAGCGCCCTGTAAAACATCAGGGAATGCTCCCGCTGCTGGAACAACCGCGTCGGCTGCTGCGGCAGCTTCTGGCTCCACTCGTTCTCGTGACTGAACAGGATGCATACCTCCGGCGTCACCCGCGTCCCCTCGATCGCAGGACCCAGCAACCGCATCTCCTCCCCCACCTGCCCGATCTCCCGGTACACCCGGTTGTCCCCGCGCCCGTCGTGCGACAGCACCCCCCCGTAAAACTGCTCCGCCCCGATCCGCGGACGCCGCCAGAAGAAATAGAACACCCCGTTCGCCCCCCGCGAGATCGCCTGGTACGTGAACAACCGCACCACCCCCGGTCGCAGCACCGAGTTGATGTCCTGCCAGTTCACGTTCGCCGCCTTCTGCTCGATCACCCAGAAGCCGTCCTCCGCCCCCGGCACCCGTACCCCCTCCTTCTTCAGGCTCCGCATCATGTCGTGCTCGCACGCATGCTCCGCAAACTGGGTCTTCACCGTCGCAAAACTGTCCAGCGCCACGAAATCCAGCGCCTCCGCCATGTCGAAGTGATCGAAGTGCCGCGACAACGAACGCAGGTTCGTCGTCACCGGCCTCTCCGGCGTGAGCTGGCGCAGCAGCTCGCACTGCATCCGCACGAACGCCACGCACGAGTCCGAGGAAAACCGCATCCAGTCCAGCATCAACGCCGGATTGTGCACCGTCGGCGCCATCATCGGCATCGGCACCTGGCCCCAGTCCGTCACCACCTGGCTCCAAAACCTCAACCCCAGCCGCTCGTTCATCCTCTCCACCGTCCCGTACTTCGCCTTCAACCACAGATGCCAGTCGTGCTCCGTCTCCTCGTTGAACGAAAACTCCGTCCCGTGCCCCCCGATCCCGTTGTCCACCTGCCACGCCATCAACGCCGGATGCCCCCCCGCCGCCTCCGCCAGCCTCGCCACGATCGTCCGGCTGAAGTTCCAGTACAGGTCGCTGTTCAAACAGTACGCATGCCGCGTCCCCGGATGCAGCCGCAACCCCTGCTCGTTCACCGGCAGAATCTCCGGATGCTTCTTCGTCAACCACAACGGCGGCGCCGCCGTCGGCGTCCCCAATACCACCCGGATCCCCGCCGCCTGCATCAAATCCATCACCCGCACCATCCACCCGAAATCGTACTGCCCCTCCTCCGGCTCATACACACCCCAGCAGAATTCCCCCATCCGCACCGCATTCACCCCCGCCCTCAACATCAATTCCACATCCCGCCGCCACCGACCCTCCGGATCGTCCGAAGTTCCATCATAAGGGTACACCCAATGCTCAGGATGGTAATCGACACCAAACCACATAGATCCTCCGGGGTTCGTCCCGACGCTAGGCACTTCCCCCGTCAACGCAATGGAAAAGCCGCAGGACCCGACGGCCCGCCCCGGGGTCAGATCTCTGAATTTGACAAATTAGAGGCGCTGGAACGTCCGGGGCGATCCGATTTGTCAAATTCAGAGATCTGACCCCGATGGCCCCCTCCAGCGGAAAACTTGACCTCCCCCCTCCGCTTCCCTGATCACCGTCCACTCATGCGGCGTGCGAACCTTTCGTTCCTTTCGATCCGGGGACCCCTCCTCCGGCTCCCCGCCGCCCGCACACGCCTCGATGACCCGGTATGGACGCCGCGGATGGCCAGCTAGACCCGCGTCCCCGACCCCCGGGCTCCACCGAGGTCGCCTTCCGTCGTCATTCAGAAGGTTCCCTCGGACCGGCCAGCCGCCTCGCCGCAACGTTCCTCATCCTGATCCTCATCGGCACCGTCCTCCTCAGCCTCCCCGCGGCCCGCCTCCCCGGTCACGATCTCGACCGGGTGGACGCCCTCTTCATGGCCACTTCCGCCACCTGCCTCACAGGGCTCGCCTCCGTCAATGTGGCGGAATCCTTCACCCCCTTCGGCCAGTCCGTCCTCCTTGTCCTCATCCAGCTCGGCGGACTCGGCATCACCACCGCCGGCACGCTCTTCATCCTCTGGCGGCGGGGAGGCGGCTCCCTCGCCGGCGAGGACTTCATCGTCGCCAACGTCGGCCGCCTTCGCGAGGCCCGCCCCACCGATGTCTTCATCTACTCCTGCTTCGTCGTCCTGACCCTCGAACTCCTCGGTACCGTCACCCTGACCCACCTGCTCCTCAGCGG
This sequence comes from Verrucomicrobiia bacterium, assembly GCA_019634625.1. NCBI lineage: Bacteria > Pseudomonadati > Verrucomicrobiota > Verrucomicrobiia > Verrucomicrobiia bacterium. Next base: position 110,422 of record JAHCBA010000016.1, on the reverse strand, counting down.
CGACTCCGAGGCCTCGTTCCGCGACGCCGTCTGGCAGGCCGCCTTCCACAGTGTCAGCGCCTTCTGCAATGCCGGCCTCACCCTCCACCCCGACGGACTCGTCCACTGGCGCCATCGGCCGGGAATTCTCCTCGTCATCAGCCTCCTCGTCTTCCTCGGCAGCATCGGACTGCTGACCCTCGTCAATTTCCGCTACTACTACCCCTGGCGCCGCGACCGACTCCAGCGCGGACGCCTCACCCTCCAAACCCGGCTCTGCATCGGCGTCTCCCTCGCCCTCCTCCTCCTCGGCACAATCCTCACCCTCCTCAGCGAATCCGACCAGACCCTCGAAGGCCAGCCCTGGCCCCAGGCCGTCCTCTGGTCCTTCGTCCACTCCACCATGACCCGCTCCGGCGGCTTCAACGTCGTGGACACCGGCGCCATGGCTCCCGAAACACTCCTCGGTTCCCTCGCCCTCATGTTCGTCGGCGGTGCCCCGGGTTCCATGGCCGGCGGTATCAAGGTAACCACCCTCGTCCTCCTCGCCGCCGTCGCCTGGGCCTCCCTCCGTCGCCGCTCCGACCTCGTCGTCGGTCGCCACACCATCCCTCCCGACCAGGCCGCCAATGCCGTCATGGTCACCCTCCTCAGCGCCCTCGCCGTCGTCCTCGCCGTCGGGCTCCTCATGAACATCGAATCCGCCCACGCCTCGCCGGAGAACCCCATCGACTGGCTCGCCATCGCCTTCGAGGCGGTCTCCGCCCTCGCCACCGTCGGACTCAGCACCGGCATCACCCCCGACCTCGCCCCCGCCAGCAAGGCCATTGTCGTCGTCCTCATGTTCGTTGGGCGCCTCGGTCCCCTTTGCCTCGCCATGCACCTCGCGCGCCCCGCCCATCCTCATCGCGTCACTTTCCCACGCGAGAACATCATCGTCGGCTGACCCCTCCCATGCCCGGAAAAACCGTCATCCTCGGCGCCGGCCGCTTCGGCGTCGAACTCGCCACCCGCCTCCACCAACTCGGCTGCGATGTCGTCCTCTGCGACAACGACCCCAAGCTGGTCCAGGACCTCGCCGATCAGGGCTTCCGTGCCGCCCGCCTCGACGCCGATGACGCCGGTGACCTCAAGGCCGCCGGCGTGCCCGATGCGGATGTTGTCGTGGTCGCCATCGGCGAAAACATGCAGGCCAGCGTCCTCGCCACCATGACCCTCAAGGAATTGGGCGTCCCCCGCGTCATCGCCCGCGCCACCACCGACAAACACGCCGAAATCCTCCGCCGCCTCGGGGCCGACAAAGTCATCGCTCCCGATCATGAGGCCGCCCGCCGCCTGGCCGAGGAACTCCACGCCCGCACCACCGAACAGCGCCTGCCCTTTCACGGCGAATACCAGCTCGCCCGCGTCCGCCTTGGCGATCCCCTCCCCGGACCCACCCTCGCCGACGCCGAACTCGAAGACCGCCACCACGTCACCCCCGTCCTCATCGTCCGCCACCACCCCGATCGCGAAACGCCCGAGGAGAAACTTCCCGCCCCCAGGGAAGACCTCCTCCCCGGCGACCTCCTCTTCATGGTCGGCCACAAGGAGGACATCAATGCCTTCGAAGAGAAATTCGGACGAAAGTCCGGGTGACCAGGAAGCCCGGGGTCGGATCTCTGAATTTGACAAATCGGAGACTCTGAATCGTCCAGGGTGGTCCGATTTGTCAAATTCAGAGATCTGACCCCGATGGCCACGCCCCTTCCCAATCTGCCCAGTCTCGTCCATGGTACCCCTCCATCGGTGTCCCCGGCGTATGAAGCTGCGTTTGCTCCCCCCCCTCCTCATGGCCTTCCTGTTCACGTCCTCCCCCGCCCACCCGGCCGGACCCCGCGATGCCCTCTGGCATTCCGTCGCCCAGGCCGTCGAACAAGGCCTGCCCCAAACCGCCCTCGAACGCCTCGCCCCGATCCTCGAAGGCGCCCGCGCCGACCAGGCCTGGGCCGAATGGACCAAGGCCGTCGGGCGCCGCATCGCCCTCGAAACCCAGATCCAGGGCCATCGCCCCGAGGAACGCATCACCCGCTTCCAACGGGCCTTCCATGACGCCCCCGCCCAGGTCCGCCCCGTCTTCCATGCTCTCCTCGGCCATGCCTATTGGGCGTATTTCCAACAGAACCGCTGGCGCGTCAGCGAACGCACCCCCACCACCACCGAACCCGGCGAGGACTTCCAAACCTGGGATCTCCCCCGGCTCTTCGCCGAAATCGACCGGCAGTTCACGCTCGCCCTCGCCGACGCCACCCCCCTCCAGGCCATCCCCATCGCCCAGTACAACGACCTGCTCGAACCCGGCACCGTCCCCGACCGCCACCGCCCCACCCTCTACGATTTTCTCGCCCACGAAGCCCTCGCCTTCTATGCCGCCGGGGAACAGGCAGGCACCCAACCGGCCGACGCCTTCACCCCCCGCGCCGCGGACCCGATTCTCTCCGATCTCGACGCCTTCCTCGCCTGGCGTCCCGCCACCCCCGACACCAACGCCGTCGCCTTCCGCGCCATCCGTCTCTACCAGGATCTCCTCCGCTTCCACCGCGGCGACGCCGAACCCTCCGCCCTGCTGGACGCCGACCTCGGCCGCCTTCGATACGCCGCCAACATCGCGGTCGGTCCGGACCTCGACACCCGCGCCCTGACCGCCCTCCGCGCCTTCGCCGAACGTCATCGCACCCACGAACTCTCCGCCGCGGCCCGCCACGATGCCGCCCGCCTCCTCCACCGGCTCGACCGACTCGCCGAAGCCCGCACCGAGGCGGTCCTCGGCCGCGACGCCTTCCCTGCCAGCCCCGGCGGTCAGCTCTGCGCCAACCTCATCCGCGAAATCGAGGCCCCGTCCGCCCAACTCCAGACCGAACGCGTCTGGAATGCCCCCTGGCCCACCCTCGATGTCACCCACAAAAACCTCGACCAACTCTGGTTCCGCCTCGTCCCCGCCGACTGGAATGCCGCCCCCTCCCCCCCCGAGGCCCTCGACCTCGACGCCCGCCGCGCGCTCCTCGCCCGGTCGCCCGCCCGCACCTGGTCACATCCCCTCCCCGCCACCCCCGAATACCAGGAGCGCCTCACCCGCCTCCCCGTCCCTGAGGACCTGCCGCACGGCTTTCACTACCTCCTCGCCAGCCGCCGCGCCGACTTCGCCGAGGAACAGAACGAAGTCACCTTCTCCGCCCTCTGGATCAGCGATCTCGCCGTCGTCCTCCGGTCCCGCGCCGGACGCTGGGAGGGACTCGTGCTCGAAGCCCGATCCGGTGAACCCGTCCCCGGCGCCACCATCGCCATCCGCTACCACGATGCCCGCGGACAACGCCGCTCATTCGCCAACCAGAACTCCGATGCCGACGGTGCCTTCGGCCTCGACCGCCCGGACCGTTCCCGGGCCTACACCTTCACCGTCACCCATCGCAACCGCACCGTCGGCCTGGCCGGGGACGCCTGGTGGCATTCCAATCTCATCGACTCCCACCCCACTCAACGCACCGTCTTCTTCACCGACCGCGCCCTCTACCGTCCGGGACAACTCCTCCAGTACAAAGGCGTCAGTTTCAGCTCCGACTCCGCCCGGCACCGCTACCAACCCCTCGCTGGACGCGAGGTCACCGTTCTCCTCCGTGACCTCAACGGACAGGAAATCGCCCGGGCCCGTCATCGTGCCAACGACTTCGGCTCGTTCCACGGCACCTTCACCACCCCCCGCGAAGGACCCACCGGCTACCTCCACCTCGTCGTCGAAGGCGAACCCGCCGGCGAAACCCATGTCCGCGTCGAGGAATACAAACGCCCCACCTTCCAGGTCCTCCTCGATCCCCCCGTCGCCGCCCCGCGCCTCCGCCAACCCGTCTCCGTCTCCGGCCGCGCCCTCGCCTACACCGGCGCCCCCGCGGACGGCGCCCAAGTGACCTGGCGCGTCACCCGACAGGTCCGCTTCCCGGGCTGGTTCATACCCTTCCGCGGCTGGCCCGACGTCGGTCAACCCCAGGAGATCGCCCAGGGCACCGCCGTCACCGCTCCCGACGGCTCCTTCGCGGTCGAGTTCCCCGCCCTCCCCGACGAATCCGTCGCCGAAACCAGCGAACCGGCCTTCCGTTTCCTCGTCCACGCCGACGTCACCGATCGCGCCGGCGAAACCCGTTCCGCCCAACGAACCGTCACCGCCGGCTACACCGCCCTCACCGCGGAACTTGATGCCGACGCCTGGCAGACAGCCCAAGCCCCAGTCGTCCTCCGCATTGCCACCCGCACCCTCGACGGCGATCCCGCCGCCGCCGAGGGCACCGTCCGCATTCACCGCCTCAACCCGCCCCCACGTGTGGTCCGGCCCCCGCTCGATCGCCGTCATCCCGGCCTGCCCGAGCCCATGGACTTCGATGACGACGCGGACAACCAACCCGCCGACACCCCCGACGCCGCCAATCCGAACCAATGGCCGCTGGGCGGGGAACTCGCCCGGTTCGCCTTCCGCACCGACGCCCAGGGCACCGCCGCGCCCCCCTACAACGCTGCCCCCGGCGCCTACCGCGCCCTCCTCGAAACCCGCGACCGCTTCGACCGCCCGGTCACCGCACGCCACACCTTCATCGTCCTCGATCCCGACGCCCCGCGCTTCCCCCTCCCCATCCCCAGCCACCTCGCCGCCCCTTCCTGGAGCATCGAGGCGGGAGACCCCTTCGTCGCCGTCTGGGGCACAGGCTACGAATCCGGCCGCGCCTTCGTCGAGATCGAACGCGACCATCGCCTCGTCGAGCGCTTCTGGACCCAACCCGGTCGCACCCAACAGCGTCTCCAACGGGCAGTCCCGCCCGACTGGCGCGGCGGCTTCACCCTGCACCTCACCTACGTCCGCGAAAACCGCGCCTACACCGAAGCCCGCCGCATCGAGGTCCCGTGGTCCGACAAGGAATTCGATCTCTCCTGGGAAACCTTCCGCTCCCAACTCGAACCCGGCACCGACGAAACCTGGACCCTCAAGATCCAGCCCCGCCGCCCTTCCCCCAATGCCCCCGCCGTCCCTCCCCGCGACGCCGCCGCCGAACTGGTCGCCACCCTTTACGACGCCTCCCTCGACGCCTTCGCTCCCTTCCACTGGCGGTCCCGCCTCTTCGAGTTCCCCACCGACCACTCCACCGCCTCCTCCACCTTCGCCAATCAACCGGCGTCCCTTCAGCACCTCCGAGGCGCCTTTGACCTCGGCCTCGTCGCCGTCCATCTCACCTACCGCCGCTTCCCTGACGACCTGATCGGCTCCCCCCTCCACGGCAGACTTCGTCTCGTTCGTGGCGCCGGACTGCGCGGCGGCGGCTTTGGCGGCGGCGCCATCGACTCCCTCGCGTTGGGCATGCCCGTAACCCAGGAATCCGGCATGAGTCCCATGCTCATGGCCCGGGCCGCCGCGCCAGCCGCCGCGCCCACCGCGGTCGCCGATCTCGCCCCCCCCGAACCCGAAGCGCCCCCCGCCCCCTCACCCGCCACGGTCTCGCCCCGTCGCAACCTCCAGGAAACCGCCTTCTTCCTCCCCCACCTCCTCTCCGACTCCAACGGCGTCGTCCGCCTCACCTTCAAGATCCCCGAAGCCCTCACCGAATGGCGCTTCCTCGGTCTTGCCCACGACCGGCAGCTCCGCTCCGGCCACCTCGAAGCCCGGACCGTGACCGCCCGCGACCTCATGGTCCGCCCCAACCCGCCCCGCTTCCTCCGCGAGGGCGATGTCCTCGAGTTCTCCACACGCGTCGTCAACCGCTCGGACACCCGTCAGCAGGGCCGCGTCCGGCTTTCCCTCGCCTTCGCCCTCGACGACTCCCCCGCCGACGAGGCGCTCGCCAACGACCAGCCGGAACAGGACTTCGACATTCCCCCCAACGAATCCCGCGCCTTCGCCTGGCGCCTCCGCGTCCCCGACGGCTGCGGCTTCCTCACCTACCGTGTCACCGCCGCCGCCGGTCGCGTCACCGACGGCGAAGAAGGCGCCCTCCCGGTCCTCTCCCGCCGAATCTTCCTCACCGAGTCCCTCCCGCTCCCCATCCGCGGACCCGGCACCCACACCTTCGACTTCGCCAGCCTCCGCGAATCCGCCGCCTCCCCCTCCCTCCGGCATCAGGCCCTCACCGTCCAGATGGTCTCCAACCCCGCCTGGTACGCCGTCCTCGCCCTCCCCTACCTCATGGAGTTCCCCCACGAATGCGCCGAACAGGTCTTCAACCGGCTCTATGCCAATGCCCTGGCCCGCCATATCGCCAACCGCGACCCGCGCATCCGCACCGTCTTCGACCAGTGGCGCGCCACCCCCGCCCTCGACAGCCCTCTCGAACGTCACCCCGATCTGAATGCCATCGCCCTCGCCGAAACCCCCTGGCTCCGCGACGCCAGGAACCAGTCCGAAGCCCGTCGCCGCATCGGCATTCTCTTCGAAGACGCCCGCCTCCAGCACGAAACCGAACGCGCCCTCGCCCAGCTCGAGGAAGCCCAGCTTGCCGATGGTGCCTGGTCCTGGTTCCCCGGCGGCTCCCGCGACCCCTTCATCTCCCTCTACATCGTCGCCGGCTTCGGACGCCTCCGTCACCTCGGCATCGAACTTCCCCCAGACCTCGCCCTGGCCGCCATCCCCGCCCTCGACGACGCCATGCACCAACGCTGGCGCCGGCTCCGCGACCAGAACCAGCTCGAACGTCCCAACCTCGATCCCCAGGTCGCCCTCTACCTCTACGCCCGCGCCTTCTTCCTCGCCGACCGCCCCGTCGCCGACATCCATCGCGAATCCTTCGACTACTGGCTCACCCAGGCCCGCACCCACTGGCTCCAACTCCCCCATCGCCAGTCCCGCGCCCATCTCGCCCTCGCCTTCCATCGCCTCGATCCCGACCTCGCCCCCGGCCTCGCCGATCTCGCCCGCCACATCGTCCGGTCCCTCCGCGAACATGCCGTCCGTTCCCAGGAACTCGGCATGTTCTGGCGCGACGACGAACGCGCCGCCTCCTGGTTCCGCGCCCCCATCGAAACCCAGGCCCTCATGATCGAGGCCTTCGACGAAATCGCCGCCGACCGCGACGCCGTCGAGGACCTCCAGGTCTGGCTCCTCAAGCAGAAACAGACCCAGAACTGGAAAACCACCAAGGCCACCGCCGACGCCACCTACGCCATCCTCCTCCGCGGCGCCGATCTTCTCGCCTCCACCCGCCTCGTCGAGGTCTCCCTCGGCGGACAACCCATCCAGCCCGGCGCCTCCGTCCCCACCCCCAACTCCCCTGCGCCGTCCCGACCCGAACCCGGCACCGGCTTCTACGAAGTCCGCCTCCCCGCCGCCGACATCGCCCCCGCCCTCGCCGCCATCCGCGTCTCCAAGTCCGATCCCGGCATCGCCTGGGGCGCCGCCCACTGGCAGTACTTCGAAGACGTGGACCGCGTCCGTCCCCACCAGGACGGCCCGCTCCAGCTTACCAAGTCCCTCTTCACCCGCGCCAACACCCCTGCCGGTCCGCGTCTCGATCCCGTTCGCGGCCCCGTCCGCGTCGGCGACGAACTCATCGTCCGCGTCGAACTCCGCGCCGACCGCGACTTCGAATACGTCCACCTCAAGGATCAGCGCGGCAGCGGCACCGAACCCGTCAACGTCCTTTCCGGACACCGCTTCCAGGACGGACTCGGCTACTACGAAAGCACCCGCGACACCGCCTCCCACTTCTTCATCTCCTATCTTCCCAAGGGCACCTACGTCTTCGAGTACCCCGTCCGCGTCCAGCATCGCGGCCGGTACCCCACCGGCATCGCCACGGTTCAATGCATGTACGCCCCTGAATTCAACAGCCACTCCGCCAGCCTCGAACTCCTCGTCGAGTAACCCCCCTCGCGTACTCGTCCTCAGCCCGAAGAGCCCGAAGGGCGGTACTCCCACGCGAAACTCGACGGGCCCGCCGGACGACCCTCCCCAAACCGCACGGGCCCTCCCCACACGCATTCAGCTCCCCGGAGAGTCCACCCCTCCCATGGAAAACGGCCCTTCACGGGTGCCAGAATCGAAATCGGGACCGGGATCGGGATCGGGATGGGAATCGGGTTTGTCTCCTTCCATCCCGTGGAATCGGAGAAAACCCGAAGGGTTTCCCTGAAGGTGCGCCATGCCCCGCACGAGGGCACCGCGGAATCTCGCGCCGCGGCCGTGCTGATCAAGAAACCCAAACCTTGGCCGGGGGTCGAACCTGGCTCATCGCGTTCGCCCCCCGGAAATGGCCCGCCAAGAAAGAAAGTAGGATTTCACCCCCAGAGAGAGGGCAGGGGCGTCGCATCCCATATAATACGCCCGGCAAACTACTATTGACCAAGGTCATCAAAACGCCTGGCAGCTTCTTGTTGACCCGGCAGGGTATTGTTGACGATCCGGGATCAGGTCATCCCCAGTGGTCCCATCGGATTGCTGGGGGTATGGGGCCATCTGGCGTCAACACTACTCTACTATGCCTGACTTTTAGTTGATGCGGTTACTCGGAGGGGGTATCGGGTAGAAACGCAGTGTCAACAATGGTATGCCTGACGTGTAGTTTTCCTGATGTGTAATTCTCCATTCCCAGATGCTCGCTACGGATTCGAGTTCGCCGGGTTTAACGCGACCCCCAAGCCCAGATCCGGCGAAACCCTCCTTTTGACATTCACCTCCTTCCTTCCCTCCCGCCCGCCCCCGCCTAATCTCTCCCCATGACCCAAGGCAACCCGCGGCTCGCGAACGACCCATCCCAACCCCGAAACTCCCACCCCCTTCCCGCTTCCCTCTTTGCCCTTGCCACGTCCCTCGTTGCCCTTCCCGCCTTCCTCCCGCCCCTCGGCGCAGCCACCCCGGCCACCGCCGCCGCCCAATCCCTCACGCTCGATTTCCAGCCCCCCCACTGGCTCGTCATCCATGCCCCCCACGTACCTGGCCGCGAAATCCGCATCAACCACCTCGAAGCCTACTGCCGCAATCACTCCACTGACGCCGATTGGGTCCGCCACACCGTCATCCCCCACCGCGTCGAACGCCTCGAACTCAGCGACGACCGGCGCCAACTCCGCCTCCGTGACACCCTCGCCGACGGTGTCATCGTCGAACACACCATCACCGCCGGCCCCAACGAGGTGGACTTCCGCCTCACCGCCCGCAATCCCACCGACACCCGCTCCGAAGCCCACTGGGCCCAGCCCTGCGTCCGGCTCGGCGACTTCACCGGGTTCCCCGACCGCGGAGGCGACCTCGAAGACTACCTCCCCAAATGCTTCATCTTCCTCAACGGCCAGCTCACCCGCCTCCCCGACGTCCGTCCCTGGGCCACCCACGCCCGCTACGTCCCTGGCCAGGTCTGGTGCCCTACCGGCGTCCCCCGCACCGACATCAACCCCCGACCCCTCAGCCCCCTCGTCCCCGACCACGGCCTCATCGGCGCCTTCAGTTCCGACGAGCAATGGATCTTCGCCACCGCCTGGGAACCCTGGCAGGAACTCTTCCAGGGCGTCGCCCGCTGTCTCCACTCCGACTTCCGCCTCGGCGGACTTCTCCCCGGCCAATCCCTCGACGTCCGCGGCAAAATCTACCTCGTCCCCAACAATGTCCCCGCCCTCCTCGCCCGCTACGCCGCCGACTTCCCCGAACATCGCGTGTCCCCCTTCGCCGCCCGCGGCCTCACCACCCTCTCCGATCCCGCCATCCCCTACACCGTCCCCGACCGCCCCTATACCATCCTCCGCCGTGCCGATATCGAAGCCGTGATCGTGGACAACCGCGCCGTCGATGACGAAATCCTCCCCGGCCACGCTGCCGGCTACCATGGCGTCGCCTCCCTCCGCCACACCCGCCAGCCCCGGAACCTCTTCGTCCCCGCCTACTCCGGCCTCAACTTCGAGCACATCCACGACGGCACCGTCCAGCCCCTCGACATTCTCTTCGAACCGCGGCGCGCCCCCATGCAACTCCGCGTCCTTGGCCCCCACACTGCCGAACTCCACCAGCCCCCCACCCCCTTCTGGGGACTCGAAAGCGCCATGCGCTATCACCTCCTCGAAGACGGCACCCTCGAACTCACCTTCGAGTGCATCCCCCGACGCGACACCTTCCGCAACGGCTACCTCGGCCTCTTCTGGGCCAGTTACATCCACCTCCCCGAATCCCTCGACATCCACTTCCGCGGCGCCCCCTCCGAACATCCCATGCTCGCCGGCTGGCAACGCGGCGTCACCCCCGCCCACGGCACCCTTGCCACCCATCGCGGCCTCGCCGATCCCCGCGACTTCCCCCACCACCCTGACTTCCCCCTCACCCTTCCCTTTGGCTTCTCCAACCTCCGCTACGCCGAACCCTGGTACTACGGCATCTCCCGCGGCATGGCCTTCCTCCAGATGTTCCGCCCCGAAGACCGCGTCTGGATCACCCAGTCCCCGTCGGGCGGCGGACGCGGCTGCCCAGCCTGGGACTTCCAGTGGTTCATCCCCCAACCCCGCATTGGCCAGCTCTACCGCCTCACCATGCGCGCCGCCTACCTCCCCCTCGACCGCCCCGACGACCCCGAAGCCATCCACGAACAGATCCTGCGTACCGTCCTCACCCGCCGCCCGCTCTCCTCCCCCCTCCCCTGAACACCGGCCATCGTCAACCTCCATGGCGCACGGTGCATCCCGGAGTTGTGGGTGAGGAGGCAGCGAGCAACCCCCTGCGATCCAGGGCGACGCTCTGTGAAGAAACCCAATATCTCCGCCCGACAATCAGGAGTCCGAGGCTGGCCGACGGATTCTCCGCGCCTCGACAACCCCCGGCAGTGAGGATCACGACACCCTGGCTCTTCATTGCCTGCGCAATCCAACCTGCGGCGCGCGCGTGATCCGCATGATCCGCCCACCCCCAAGCCACGAGCAGATTGACGCCGACGAGATACCTCATGGGAACTCCGCCACCATGCTGCGGACGGACTCCGTCGTCAGGGGGGCGAGATCGGGCGCGGGCGCGAAGATCGAGGCTCCCGTGTAGGCGCACCGGACGCGGCCAATCGGCTGTGCCCGATCAACAGGCGGTTGTGCCTGTCGTCGCAGGTATTCCGCGACGGTCAACTTCTGGCGCCGGGCCAGGGCACGGATGTGCCGCGCCTCTTCGGCCGTGACCTTGAACGTGAGCGTCGGCATGCGTAATGCCGTATTACCCGAACGAGCCTGCCGTCAATGAGGTGGTACCGCCAGATCTCCCCGGCGCCAACCGCTTCCATGGCGACGCCCATTCAGGCTCATCATCCCGCGGCCGCGGGATCCTGGCATTACAGCGACTCGTGCGGAGGGCCAGCACGCATCCTCTCGCGAGGCGGGTGTGAGAGGGGCTTCTGTTTCACCGGGCTTGGGAGAGACTCATCTCGGCCACGCGCCTGCCGACCTGGGCGGCAGTCCTCAGGCCGAGTTCGTCCTGTGCGACACTGTCGTTCGTGGAGAGGAGTGTGGCACCCTGAAAGGCGGGTGCGTGGCCGCCCACCGGGACCATGCCAAAACAGAGGAGGATGGCCTGGACCTCCTGAATCGTCAGTTCCTGCCCGCCATTACGGAAGGCTCCGACCGTCACAACGCCGAAGGGCTTGTCGGCGAGGATCATCACCGGCTCACGCAACGGCGCGAGACGCTCCAGGAAGCACTTGGCGAGCCCGCTCAACGACCGGAAGTAGCAGGGCGAGCCGAGGATCAGGCCGGCGAGTGCTGGATCGCGGAACTTCGGCAGCAGGGGCGCCATGTCGTCCACCGGCGTCTGAGGCGACCAGGGAGCGATTGAAAGTCCGCCCAGGTCGATCAACTCGGTCTCGATGCGGGGCGAAACCGCCTTGGCGGCATCGAGGGCGGCTTGGACTGCCTTGGCGGTGGTCATGCCCTTGCGCGGACTGCACGAGACGCCCAACAGCTTCAGCGGAGATCCGCTGGGGGCGTCCGCTCCAAGGACCGATGTTGCGGTTGTCGCTAGGGCGGCGGCGCCGGTGGCGGTGAGGAACTCGCGGCGAGCGACGGGATCGTTCATGGAATCAGGTGGTTGGGGGTTGGGATTGGGAGTGGAATCAAGGCGAAGTGCGGACAAGCCAGATGCCGGCCATCCAACCCAGGACCCGGAGTTCCCTGCGCCAAGAGGCAGGGAGGCTGAGCGAGGCCGCGTTCATGAATGAAAGCAGACAAGCTATTTAGCTCATGCGCGAATCTTAGGGGTGGAAAAGGGTCATCGGCTGCCCCCGTTGGATTTCACGTCCCGGACGCACTGAAAGAACTTCATCACGCAGGGCGTCATCAGGCGGTAGAAGACCTGGGTGCCGCGTTTGTCGTCATCGACGATACCGGCGTTCTTCAGGATCGAGAGCTGACGCGAGACGGTGGGCATTTCCGACCCGACCATCCCGGCCAGTTCGCAGACGCAGCGCTCGCCGCGAGAAAGTTCATCGACGATCACACGGGACCTTCAGGCCTGTGGCTTCCGTCCCGTGATATTCGCCGAGGCCACGAAGTCGCCGGTGTTCTGACCCGGGATCCATTCGCTGATGAATTCCCGGCTCGCGGCCTTGACGTCCACCCGGACCCCGACGAAACCGGCTGCGGCCAGCATGGCCTCCAGTTCGGCAGGTGATGCGGCGCCTGCAACGCAGCCGGTATAGGCCGCCATGTCGGTCTTCAGCGCGGACGGGATGGGTTGGAGTGCGACGATGTCGGAGAGGGCGAGGCGTCCGCCGGGTTTGAGCACTCGAAATGCCTCCCGATAGACCCGGGCCTTGTCCGGGGACAGGTTGACGACGCAGTTCGACAGGATGAGATCGGCGACACCATCCGCGACGGGGAGGGCCTCGATCTCGCCCAGGCGGAACTCGACGTTCACGGAACCGCCCTTTTCGGCATTGGCCCGGGCTTTGCTGATCATGTCGGGCGTCATGTCCACGCCCAGGACCCGCCCCTGGTCTCCGACCCGGCGGGCGGCCAGAAAGCAGTCGAATCCCGCACCGCTGCCGAGGTCCACGACCGTTTCACCGGGTTGGATCGAGGCGATGGCGGTGGGATTGCCACAACCGAGCCCGAGTTCGGAACCTTCCGGGACGCTGGCGAGATCCTCCGCGGAATAGCCCAGGGTCATGGCCTTGGTGGCGGCGAGATGACCCCCGCCGGGCGTGCAGCAGGACGGGGCACAGCCACAACCCCGTTGGTCCTCGCGGGCGATTTCGCCATAGCGCGCACGGACCTGCTGGCGGATGCCATCGTGTTGGGTCGGGGTGGTTTCAGTCGTCGTATTCATGTTCGTGGTCTCCTGGTTTCCAATGTTCACACGAGAGGACGGACCGGCGCGGAAATGGACGCAGACTTTTCGTCGCAGCCGACGGGGTCGGAGTTCTGGCACGCGCATGCGCCTCGCGGTTCGACCCCCAGGACCTTGCCGTAGCGGTCCGTTTCCCAGTGGCAGCATCGTTCCATTTCCTTCCGCAGCATGGCCCGCCCCCGCTGAACCCTGGACTTCGCGGCCGAAACGGAGAGCCCGAGACGGCGGGCCAGTTCCACCTGGGACAAACCCTCCAATTCGATCGACTGAATGGCCTCGCGATAGAGGGGCGGCAGACGGTCCACGACCGACCGGACATAGCTTCGCAACTCCAAATTGAGGGCTTCGTCCTCTGCGGACGGCGTCGGGTCCGCGACAGCGAGCCAAGGTCCATGCGCCGTCTCTTCGAACTCCTCGATCTCCCGGCTCTTTCGGAAGTGATCGGCGATGGTGTTTCGAGCGATCTGCAGGACCCACGCCTCAAGTCGATCCCGGCGTCGCAAGGTCTGGAGGCGCGTCTCGACCCGCAGAAGCGTCTCCTGGGCAAGATCGTCGGCCAGCGACGAATCCCGGACTCTGGAGCCGATGAACGCCCGGAGAGTCTGGCGCAGCCGCGGCATCGGATCGGCGGCTGCGACGCCAGGGTGATCGAGGTCCGGTGGCATGGAGGGCATGGGGGCGTTCAGGCGGGCACGGCCCGGTTGTACCAACGGCGGGAGTCGTTGCACATGCGGCACACCGACAACATCACCGGCACCTCCACAAGGACGCCCACGACGGTCGCCAGGGCCGCTGGGGATCCGGGTCCGAAGATCGTGATGGCGACAGCCACCGCAAGTTCGAAGAAGTTGCTGGCCCCGATCAGGGCCCCCGGAGAGGCCACGTTGTGGGGCACTTTGAACCAACGCATGAGCAGGTAGGTCAGGCCCGAGTTGAAGTACACCTGGAGCAGGATCGGAACCGCGAGAAGCAGCACCGCGAACCATTGGGTGGTCAGGTTCTCGGCCTGGAAGGCGAAGATGAGCACCAGCGTGGCCAGGAGGGCGACGATGGTTACCGGTTGAAAGCGCGGCAGGAAGGACTTCTCGAACCACTCCGCCCCGTGGGACTTCAAGAGCGCGCTGCGGGTGATCCAGCCGGCGGCCAGCGGGATGACAATGAACACCACGACCGAGGTGATGAGCACATTCGACGGCACGACGACCTGCGCAACCCCGCACAGAAACATCACAATGGGCGCGAACGCCACCAGCATGATGATGTCGTTGACCGCCACCTGGACCAGCGTGTAGGCGGGATCCCCATCGGTGAGGTAACTCCACACGAAGACCATCGCCGTGCAGGGTGCCGCAGCGAGGATGATCAGGCCGGCGGTGTAGTGGCGCGCGGTTTCCGCATCGATCCACTGGGCGAACAGGGTCTGGATGAACACCCAGGCCAGGAACGCCATGCTGAACGGCTTGATTAGCCAGTTCACGAACAGGGTGACCAGGAGTCCCTTCGGCCGGCGGGCGATGCCGCCAATGGAGCCAAAGTCCACCTTGAGCATCATCGGGTAGATCATCAGCCAGATCAGGATCGCGATGGGGACATTGACCTGCGAACCCTGGCCGAACTCCATCCGACTGAGGCTGGCGGTCCATCCGGGAGCCAGTTTGCCCAGCAGAACCCCGACGATCATGCAGAGGAACACCCACAGCGTCAGGTAGCGCTCGAAGAAGGCGAGGCGTTTGCGCCGCGGTCGGGTGGTCGGGGAGCCCTGGGCCATTGGGGAAGTCATGATGGAATCGGGAGGTTGGCGAACCGGGAAGCATCCCCGTAAACCGACGAATCCCGGCCCGGACTCGGCGATGGACCGCCATCGGTTCCCCTCCATCGGGGAGGTGCCTGGTCAGCTTCGGGGAATCCTCGCTGCCGACATCCATGACCCGCGTCGGCGAGCGCATCGGTGACGTTCATGAACTCGGGCATCGGCGGGCCACAATATTTCGTTCTGACGCGAAATATAGAAACACCCGACGCCAGCGCCGTCAATGTTCCGGTTTGGAATGCGCCATGGGACCTGCATCGCAGATGCGCCTCCCCCGATGTGCCTCGGGCGCGCCGGCGAACGGGTCTCAGGACGGCCCTTGCCGGAGTCGGGTGGCGGCGCCTGCACCGGTCCTCGGCGTCACGGGGCCCCCGGGGCGACCGGCAGGTTGATGCAGCATTGAGATGGAGGATCGCTCCCTCCCCAAAATTGTTCGTCGCCCAACCCCGGCTTTCCTACCCTGCCGCCACTTGAGCAAGCGTCGTTCATCCCCCGCCCGCCCCGCCGCCACGGCGTCCCGAGCCCGCTCTGGATGGCTCCCCAAGGCCCTCATCGCGCTCATCGCGCCGCTCGCCTTCCTCGCCCTCGCCGAAGGTGCCCTCCGCGCCATCGGCTACGGCCATCCCACTTCGTACCTCGTCCCCGCCTCCCACGACCCGGAACGTTGGGTCGAGAATCCCCATTTCGGCCGCCCCCACTTCCCGGCCGGCCTCCTGCGAGTCCCCCCCCCAACCTCCATTGCACGCCGGAAACCTGACGGCACCGTGCGGATCCTCCTCTTCGGCGAATCGGCCGCCATGGGCGATCCCAAACCGGCCTTCGGCGTCGCCCGCCACCTCGAAGTCCTCCTCAGGGAACGCTTCGCCCCCACCCCGTTCGAGGTGATCCCGCTGGCCATGACCGCCATCAACTCCCATGCCCTGGTGCCCATGGCCCGCCAGGGCGCCGCCCTGGATGCCGATTACTGGATCGTCTTCGCCGGCAATAACGAAATGCTCGGCCCCTTCGGCGCCGGCACCGTCCTCGGCCGCAAAGCCCCGCCCTGGTGGTGGGTCCGCGCCTCCCTCGCCGCCCGCTCCACCCGCCTCGGCCAGGCCCTCGAAGCCACCGTCGCCCGGCTCCGCGGTTCCGCCTCCGGAAGCAGCCAATGGGCCGGCGTTCGCGTCCTCGCTTCCGACTCCATCGCCGGAGACGTCCCGGAACGCGCCCGGGTCCAAACCTCCTTCCAACGCAACCTCCGCGACATCGTCCGCGCCGGCCAGTCCTCCGGCGCCCAGGTCCTCCTCAGCTCCGTCGCCGTCAACCTCCGCGACTGCGGCCCGTTCGGTTCCCTCTTGCGTCCCGATCTCCCCGCGGCGCAACGCGAGGAATGGACCCGCCATTACGAATCAGGCCGCACCGCCCTCGCCTCCGAGAATGCCACGGCCGCCATCGAGTCCTTCAGTCAGGCCCGCTCCCTCGACGATTCCCATGCCGCCCTCCACTTCGAGTCGGCCAGGGCCTGGACCCTCCAGTCCGATTCCACCCTCGCCGCGGCGGCCTACCAGCGGGCCGTGGACCGCGACACCATCCCGCTCCGAACCGACGCACCCCTTAACGCCATCATCCGTCAGGTCGCCACGGAGACCTCGGCGGGGTTCATCGACAGCGCGGCCGCCCTCGCCGAACGCTCCCCCGAAGGTGTGGCCGGATCGGAGTGGTTCTACGAACACGTCCACTTCACCCCCGAAGGCAATGACGCCCTGGCCCGCCTCTTTGGCGACGCCCTGCTGCCTCTCCTGCCGGAACCTGTCCGCACCCGAGATGCCGGCTCCTGGATTTCCCCCGAGGCCTCCGCCACCCGTCTCGCCCTCACCCCCTGGGCCCGCTCGGCCGCCGTCGAAATCATGCTCCGACGCTGCGTGGACGCCCCCTTCACCAACCGCGTCAATCACGCCGAACAAATCGATCTCCTCGCCGCCGAAGCCGCCAGGCAGCGCCGCGCCCTCACCCCTGAAACCGCCCGGTTCGTCCGGGGCATCTTCACCAACGCCGTCGCTTCCGCCCCATCCGATCATCACCTCCGCCGCAGCCACGCCGAGTTCCTCGAGGCAATCGGGGATCTCAATGGTGCCATCGCCGAGTGGGACCGCGTCCGGGAATGGCTTCCCCACCACCCTGTGGCCTGGCTTCAGGCAGGCAGCCTCCGACGCCTCGCCGGACGCCCCGACGATGCCCAACCGCTCATCGAACGCGCCGTGGCCCTGCAACCGGACTGGCCCGAAGCTCACCTCGAACTGACCGAGGTGTTCCTCGCCCGCGGTCGTCCTGCCCAGGCCATCCCCGCCGCCCTTGCCGCCGTCCGCCTCCAACCCGATCAGGCCCGCGCCCACATCCGCCTCGCTCATGCCTACGGAGCCGATCGACGCACCGCCGACGCCATCGCCAGCCTCGAAACCGCCGTCTCCCTCGACCCCGCCTCCTGGGAGGCCCGCTACCTTCTCGGTGTCGAATACGCCATGCAGGACCGCCTCGAACCAGCCCGGGAACAGTTCGCCGAAACCCTCCGTCTCCGACCCGATCACGCCCGCGCCCAATTCAATCTCGGCATCGCCCTCGCCCGCCTCCAGCGCTGGCCCGAAGCCGCTCATCACCTCGCCGAAGCCGTCCGCCTTAACCCCCGGGACGAAGACGCCAAACGCGCCCTCGCCGAAGTCATCGTCCGCGGCCGCTCACCCTGACCCCGCGGGATCGCCGACGCCCATCCCATTGGCCTTGAGCCTGCGCGACGGACTCCAAGCTCAAGCTGACCGGATCCGCGTCCGGTCCTTTGCCCTACTTGGTCCAAGTCAAAAACAATGGGACCGGCATTATAAATTGCATCTTGTATTGTTGACGACGCGAACCAGGACAACAGGAAACAATGGGACCGGCCCAATGCTGTTGACGACCCGCGACACCATCGATCGCCCCGCCTCCACATGGGTTTCTTAGTCTAGTTGGAGTTGGAGTACCGGGCTCCGGGCTGGTGTATCGTCATCAACTAAGCGCCTGACTCGTAGATTAGATTAGCGATCCGGGCAGGATGATCGCGATGGAACGGTTGCAGCGCGCGAGGATCCCGCGGGCGGGGCATTTCCGGGATCGCAGGGGTCATCGGACCCGATTTAGGCCGGTTTCCCCCACCCCTCGTCGTCCCGGCTTCAGCCAGCCACAGCCATGCTCCAGCTCCCTGCCCAGATCCCGAGCCCCGACACTCTGAAGCGTGGACACCCAACAGCAGTTCTCCATTCCCACGTTGTTGGAAGCTCGCCCGCGGGTGAACAACAGCGGAGGAGCGAAGCCGCACCTCTTGCGGATTTATAGGCCCAACTTCTCGATCAGATCCGATTGCCGCCCGAGGTCAGAGCGGCGGCCGAGGGCATCAAAGGGGCGCTGCCGACCCTCGCTGGAGGCCCGATCAAGCTGGGTCGAGAGGTCGCGGTCTTGGTACGGTTGCTCGTCCCAAATCCGGGTTCCGCTCTCAACCCTCCACCTCCCCTTCGACCACCGGCTGGCGCCACTCGTCCCACCGCAATGCCCGTCCCCCCAAATACGCCTCGTACACCCGCTCCAGCCTCCGCGTCCCTCCCGACGCTCCAAACAACCTCTCCACCCGCTCCCTCCCCGCCCGACCCATCCTCGCACGCTCGCCCTCCGACATCCCCAGCACCTCCTCCATCGCACCCGTGAAGGCCGCCTGATCCCCCACCGGCACCAGCCGGCCGGTGACCCGATCCTCCAGGATCGCCCCCGGCCCCACCGACGCGAATGCCACCACCGGCCGTTCCAATCCCTGCGCCTCGGCCACCGCCAACCCGAAGTCCTCGTCCAGCGCCGGATGCGTCATCACCTCCGCACCCGCCATGAATCCGTATAAGTCCGCGTCCGGCACAAACCCCGGAAAATGAACGCGCCCCGCGATCCCAAGACTCCGCGCCTCCCCCCGTAACGCCTCCAAATAATCCGTCTCCATCCCGAACAATGCCCCGCCCGGAATCACTGCCTGCACATCGCCACTCCGCAACACCAGGTCCGCCACCGCCCGCAGCAGGTAGGAATGGCCCTTGTACCGCTGCAATCGTGATGCCATCGCGACCCACCTCCCCCCCGACGGTACCCCATACCGTTGTGCCAACACCTCCCGCCCGGTCCGGTGCCGCAAGTGCTCCATGTCCACCGGCGGCCAAACCATACTCACCTCGAATCCGCGCGCCGCGTACCAATCCGCCGTCCGCGGACAGTTCGCCACCACACCGGCCACGGGAATCCGGGTGAGCACCCGGGTGATCAGCGACCGGTCGGCCTCCGGCGCATGCACCGACCATACCGCCGGCACCCCGGCCCACCGCGCCGCCAGGCCCCCGTACGCATGCGCCCGAAACCCGTTCGCATGCACCAGGTCCACCTTCTCTTCCCGAATCAGCCTGCGAATCCCCGCCACTGCCCGCAGCACCCCGGCCATGTTCCGCATCCGATGCCGCCGGAACTCATACACCGTCGCGCCCGCCTCCCGGAGTTCCCCCGCCAGCGGACCCGGCCGCAACAGCACCACCGAAGCCCGGTACCGACGCCGGTCCAAATGCCGAAGGAAGTTCAGCAGGTACACCTCCGCCCCGCCCTTTTCCCCGACACAGGAAATCCACAGGACATGTGCCGCACGCCCCAAAGAATCGAACCCCGTCCGGTCTCCTCGCATGACCCCGCCGGGGCCACACGGCGCTGGCGTCATTCGGCACTCGAAGGACATGAACTTCGATCAAACCCAGCCTCCATCGTGTCCTTCACACCTTCGTTCGCGGCTTCGTGCAAATTCCGTCCTGTCTCGTGCGTGCCGAACCTGGGATCAGGACCCTTGCCCCAGCCCCACCCACCTCCCCTATCTCGCCCCCCCGGAAGGCACCAGCTTCCACACCACCCCCGTCTGATCCACCAAACCCGCCCGCTGGGTCGTCATCACATACAACTCACCGTGTGCATCCTCTCCGAAGGCCACCAGGTATCCGCCCAGACTTCCCCCCGGATGCGACGCCACGGGCAACGGCTCCATCGTCCATTCTGTCCGGCCCGCCTCCGTCGGCCGCGTGGCCACAAAAAGGCGCCCGTCCGCCACCGCCCATTGCCGGCTCCAGTCCCCAAACACATAGCGCCCCTGCAAGTGCTGCAGCGCGGACCCGCGGTAGATATACCCTCCAGTCACGCTGATGCCCCTGCCCTCGGGATCGTTGGGAAAGGCATTCAGGTTCTTGTACTCGATGATCGGATCCACCAACGCGTCACGGTCCGCCGGCTGCACCCGTTCCTCGAGGTCCACCTTGCCAGGCTGCGTCGGGTCGAAGGCATGACGCCCTTCCCTCTGGTTCCAACCGTAGTTCGCACCCCGCCGGATCAGGTTCACCTCCTCGTACCGCCCCTGACCCACATCCGCCGCGATCAACTCCCGCGTGCCGCCCCGGTCGAAAGACATCCCCCAGGGATTCCGCAGCCCCCACGCGTAAATCTCCGGTCGCGCCGCCGTCACCCCGAGAAACGGATTGTCGGAGGGAATCCCGTACGGGCGCCCGCCCTCGGACCGGTCCACATCGATCCGCAGGATCTTCCCCAGCAACGTCGTCAGATCCTGCCCGTTCCCCGCAGGCGACCGGTCAAACCCGAGATCGTGGGCGTTCCCGCCGTCGCCGCTGGAAATGTACAGCAACCCGTCCGGACCAAACTTGAGCGGCCCTCCGTTGTGGTTGAAGTACGGCTGATCGATTCGCAGCAGCACCCGCTCGCTATCCGGATCCACCCGCGCCCCATCCGGCGTCACCCGGAACTCGCTCACATGGCCGGTGTGATTCCAGTTGGTCGCACGCGACGCCTGCAGCGGCGCGCTGTAATGCACATACACCTTCCCGTTCTCCCGGAACCCCGGATGCAGCGCCAACCCGATCACACCCCGCTCATCGAATCCCCGGTTCAATCGCGTCAGACGCGGCCGCAAGTCAAGAAACGGCTCCGCCCGGACCCGCCCCCCCGCCTCGATCACATGCACCACCCCGATCTGGTCCGCCACCAGCAGGCGCTCGGCATCCAGCGACGTCACCGCCACCGGCGACACAAACCCCCGCGCCACCGGTTGCAGGGTCTGCTCCGCCGCCTCCCCGCGGATGCCAGTCATCGGCAGCAAACCCGTCAGGGCCATCACCCGGATCCATGCGGGCACCTTCCATCGTTTCGTCGCTTCAAGTCGGGGCATGGCGGCGAAGCATAGTGACCGCGCCCCCGCTGACAAGCGCCCGCAAGGCCGCCCCGGGGTCAGATCTGTGAATTTGACACTTGAAGTCTCAACCCCGCCGTCCGGCCAAATGTCAAATTCACAGATCTGACCCCGACTTCTTGCTCGATTCCTGCCCAGAAGCCCGGCAAAAGCGGGCCATGCATCCCCCTGATCCCCGCCGGCGAACGCCAGCCTTTACCCTCATCAAACTCCTGGTGGTCATTGCCATCATCGCCATCCTCGCCAGCATGCTCATGCCCGCCCTCGGCAAAGCCAAAGCCAAGGCCCTCGGCATCAAGTGCGTCGGCAACCTCAAGCAACTTGGCCTCGCCCACTTCATGTACGTCAACGATGCCGAAAAGACCCTCCCCTACCGCATCGATGCCGACCTCTGGCAGGCCGGGCTCATCGAACACTACGCGCGCGTCGATGAGGTGAAATTCTGCCCGGTCGCCCCTTACAACCCCCGCAAGGCCCGCGGCTCCGCCACCTCCGCCTGGGTCTGGGGCTCCCAACTCAAACCCGGTACCCGCATCCCCCGCTGGTCCGGCAGCTACGCCCTCAATGGCTGGATGTACGGAGGCGACTGGCCCGACGCCCAGGGCCTCTTCCCCAGCGTCCGCAATGCCTTCAGAGCCGAAAGCGACATCACCCGCCCCTCCCTCACCCCCGTCTTCATGGACTCCATGTGGATCGACGCCTGGCCCCAGGAACGCGACCGGCCCGCCGCCAACCTCCTCGAAGGCGATTCCGCCGCCAATGCCGGCCTGTCCCGCCTCACCATCGCCCGCCACGGAGCCGGCCCGTCCGGCGTCCCGGCCCAATTGCCCCGCGGCGCCAAACTCCCGGGCGCCATCAACCTCGCCTTCGCCGATGGCTCCGCCACCCTCGTCCAGCTCGAAAAACTCTGGGAGTATTCCTGGCACAAGGCCTGGACCAACCCGCCCGCCCGCCCTCAGTAGTCCGCACCCCGCCCCCCGGGGTCACATCTGTGAATTTGACATTTGCGATCCACGGAGCGCCTGAACCTCCAAATGTCAAATTCACAGATCTGACCCCGACTCCTTGCCCTGGAGCAGCGGACGCAGGAACCGGCCGGTGTGCGACCGTGCCGTCCCCGCCACCTTCTCCGGCGTCCCCGCCACCACCAACCGCCCTCCTGCCTCGCCCGCTTCAGGACCCAGATCGATCACCCAGTCCGCCTCGGCGATCAACTCGAGGTGATGCTCGATCACCAGCACCGTGTGCCCGTGGTCCACCAACCGCTGCAACACTTCCACCAGCCGCCGCACATCCGCCCCATGCAGCCCGATGGTCGGTTCCTCAAGGACGAACAGGTTTCGCGCCACCCGGCGCCCGTGCCGTTCCTCCCCGGGCTCCTTCAGCCCGGCCAGCAGGTGCGTCACCAGCTTCACCCGCTGCGCCTCGCCGCCGCTCAGGGTCGGACTCGTCTGCCCCAGCTTCAAATATCCCAGGCCCGTGTCCCGTAACGCCTCCAGCGGACGCCGCACCCGCGGCACCGCCTCGAAAAACTCCAGCGCCTCGTCCACCGACATTCCGAGCACCGCCGCGATGCTCTTCCCCCCGTACTCGACATCCAGCGTCTCCGGACTGAACCGCGTCCCCCGGCACGCCTCGCACCGCAGGTAGGCCGGCGGCAGGAAGTTCATCTCCAGCTTGATCTCCCCGGCCCCGTCGCACTGCGGACATCGCCCGGCCGCCGCATTGAACGAAAAGCGCCCCGCCGTGTACCCCCGCATCCGCGCCTCGGGCACCTGGGCGAACAACGCCCGGATCTCATCGAAGAACCCCACGTACGTCGCCGGCGTGGACCGCGGCGTCCGACCGATCGGCGACTGATCCACCTCATACACCGCCTTCAACGTCTCGTGCCCGCTCACTCGCGACGCCCCCCCTTCCCCCGCCCCGGACTCCCCGCTGCCACCCCGCGTCCCCTTCCCCGGCCGCCGCAACGCCGCCGTCAACGCCGGCAACAGGCATTCCCGCACCAGCGTGCTCTTGCCCGATCCGCTCACCCCGGTCACCACCACCAACCGCCCCAGCGGGATCGTGACGGTCAACCCCTTCAGATTGTGCGCCCCGGCGTCGTGCAGCGTCAGCCAATCCCCTCCGGAACTCCCAATCCGGCTCACCCTCCGGCGCTCTCCCCGCGTCGGGTACCGCCGCCGTTCCCGCAGGCAGCGCCCCGTAACCGACGTCTCGTGCTCCATCAACTCCGCCAGCGTCCCCTCCGCCACCAACTCTCCTCCGTGCGTCCCCGCCCCGGGCCCCAGGTCGATCACCCAGTCCGCCCGCCGCAACGTGTCCTCGTCGTGTTCCACCACCAGCAGCGAGTTTCCCCGCCCCTTCAACTGCTCCAGGGCCGACAGCAACCGCAGGTTGTCCCGCGCATGCAACCCGATGGTCGGCTCGTCGAGCACGTACAACACCCCGCTCAGGTTCGACCCCAACTGCGCCGCCAGTCGAATCCGCTGCGCCTCCCCCCCGGACAACGTCGTCACGCTCCGGTGCAACTGGAGATACCCCAGCCCGATCTCCTCCAGCACCGCCAGCCGCGACCGCAACTCCGGCACAATGTCCCGCGCAATCTCCGCCGCACGCCCCTCGAACCGCAACCCGCTCACCCACTCGTTGGCCTCCGACACCGACTGCGCCCCCAGGGTCACCAACGTCGGTCCCAACGTCGCCCCGGTCCGGCCCCGTCCCGCCCCCGCCTGCAACCGCACCGCCCGCGACACCGGATTCAACCGCGCCCCGTGGCAGTCCGGACAAGTCTCCCGCTGTCCTTCGCCCCAGTTCCACCACGACTCCTCGATGGCATCCGCCCGCGCCCCGCGATCCGCCTCGGGCAGCGGAAACAATTCCCCAAACCCCCGGCACTTCGGACACCAGCCCTGCGCGGAGTTGTAGGAGAACTGCTTCGGGTCGAGCGCCTGAAACGACCGGCCGCACCCCGGACATGCCCGCTCCGTGGAATGCACCGTGACCTTCCCCCGGTTGTCCAAAGCCAGCACCGTTCCCTTCCCCACCTCCAGCGCCTCGTCCACCAACTGGGTCGGCGTCGGACCTTCCCCGCGCTTCGCCCCTCCCTTCCGAGGCTTCTCCAGCACGCCAACGACCACCTCGACATCGTGCTCCCGAAATCGGTCCAGCCGGAACGGCCGGTCCGTCCGGTACATCGTTCCGTCCGCCCGCACCTCCGCGTACCCGTGCCGCGCCGCCCATTCGGCCACCTCGCTGTGATATCCCTTCCGGTTCCTCACCACCGGCGCCAGCAGCAGCAATTCCCCGCGCTTCCCCAATTCCTCCCCCAACCGGTCCCGCACCTGGTCCCGCGTCTGCCCCTCGACCGCCAGCTCGCACTCGGGACAAAACGGCGTCCCCAGCCGTGCGAACAGCAACCGCAGGAAATGGTGGATCTCCGTGACCGTCGCCACCGTGCTCTTGCCCCCCCCGCGCGAGGTCCGCTGCTCGATGCTCACCGTCGGCGGCAGCCCGGTGATCGCGTCCACATCCGGCCGCGCCATCTGCTCCACGAACTGCCGCGCATACGCGCTCATGCAGTCCAGAAAACGGCGCTGCCCCTCCGCAAACACCAGGTCGAATGCCAGCGTGCTCTTCCCGGACCCGCTCACTCCCGTCACCACCACCATCCGCCCCAACGGAATCCCCACCGTCAGGTTCTTCAGGTTGTGTTCCCGGGCCCCCTGGACCCACACCGACCCCTCCCCCTCTCTCTCCCCTCTCCCCTGTTCGTCGGGCGCTTGCACAACAGTCCGGCAGTCGGCCAGTCCTTTAAACCGCCACCGGTTCCCCGCGCCGCACCGACTCCTCCTCCGCCTCGCAGATCCGCACCGCCCCGGCTCCGTCTTCACCCGTCACCACCGTCGGTGCCCGACCTGCCGCCACGCTCTCCAGAAAGTGCGTCAACTCCCCCACATACCCGTCCGTGTCCGCAATCGCTTCCACCCGCGCCGGCTTCCCCTCCTCATGCAACCGCAACGCCTCCGCACCCCGTCCCAGATCGTAGTCCGCCGTCGCCCGCTCGAAGTTCACCGTGTACGCCATGTTGAATCCGAAACTCTCCCCCATCAGCCACGATCCCTCCGCCGACACCACCGCCCCCCCCTCCACCTCGTACTGGGTCACCACATGATCGATGGCCCCGCTGAACCGGCTCAGCCCCCGCGAATACACCCGACGCGGCCGCCCGAACAGAAACTGCACGAAGTCCGTGTCGTGAATGTGCAGATCCAGCAGCGCCCCCCCGGACTCAGCCCCCTTGAAATACGTCCCCTTGCTCCAGCCCGGCGGCCCGCTCACCCGACGAAACCGGGCCGCCAGCAATGTCCCGTACCGGCCGTCCGCCATCGCCTCCGTCAACCAGGCCCAACCCGGCCAGAACCGCATGCACATCGCCGGCATGAAAAAACCCTTCGCCGTCGCCGCCACCTCGAGAATCTCCCGGCACTGCGCCGAGGTCCGCGCCATCGGCTTCTCACACAACACATGCTTCCCCGCCCGCAACGCCGCCGTCGCCACCTCCACGTGCTGCGACGTCGGCAGACAGATGTCCACCACCTCGATCGCCGGATTCTCCAGCACCTCGCGGTAATCCTTCGTCGCCTGGACCTGGCCCAGATCCAGCCGCACCGGATCCGGGTCCGCCACGTTCCCCGCCACCCCGCTCAACTCCCCGTCCGCCGGCAGCTTGAACGCATCGCAGATCGCCGCCACCCGCGCCTGGGGAATCTTCCGGTAGGCCTTGATGTGGGTCACCCCCATGAACCCGAGCCCAATGACGCCAACGCTGATCATGTCGGCCGTGGGCTTACCGGACCCCGGCCCTCCTGCCAAGCGCGCAACGTGTCCCTCCCTTCGCGGGGATTATTGTGTTTTCAAGCGATCCCGGGGCCGGTAGGCTCCTCGCAACGCCCTCATCGGAAGGCACCTGTATGGCAGTGATCATCTCTAAACCCAACAAGGGCCCCGCCCGTGCGGGCGTCCTTGCGGCCGGCAACTGGATCGTCGATGAAGTCAAACTGATCGACACATACCCCGCCGTGGAGAAACTCGCCAACATCCGCAGCCAAAGCCTCGGCACCGGAGGCGCCCCCTACAACGTCCTCGTCGATCTCTCCCGCCTCGGCGCCACCTTCCCCCTCGCCGCCGCCGGCCTCGTCGGCCAGGACGCCTTCGGCGAACGCATCCTCGCCGACTGCCGTGAACACAAGATCGAGGTGAAGGGCCTCAAGACCACCAACAAGGCCCCCACCTCCTACACCGATGTCATGACCGAGGCCGCCAACGGCCGTCGCACCTTCTTCCATTTCCGCGGCGCCAACGCCCTCTGGGACGGCTCGGAACTCGATTTCTCCAAGTCCAAGGCCAAACTGTTCCACCTCGGCTACCTCCTCCTCCTCGACGCCCTCGACCAGCCCGACAAGAAGTACGGCACCCGCGGCGCCGCCCTCCTGGCCCGCGCCCAGGAAGCCGGACTCAAGACCTCCCTCGACGTCGTCACCGAGGATTCCGACCGCTACGCCAAGTTCGTCGTCCCCGCCCTCAAGCACACCGACTACCTCATCGTGAACGAACTCGAGGCCGGCAAGATCTCCGGGTTCAAGATCCGCCAGGCCAACGGCGCCCTCGACACCGTCTCCCTCCGCCATGCCGCCGGAGCCCTCCTCCAGATGGGCATCCGCGAACTCGTCGTCATCCATTTCCCCGAAGGCGCCTTCGCCCGCACCCGCAAAGGAGAAGACGTCTGGCAGTCCTCCCTCAAGGTCCCCCAAAAACAAATCGCCGGCACCGCCGGGGCCGGGGACGCCTTCGCCGCCGGGGTCCTGCTCGGTCTCCACGAGGGTTGGGAACTCGCCCGCTGCCTCCAGACCGCCGTCTGCGTCGCCGCCGCCTCCCTCTCCGATCCCGGTTGCACCGGCGGCATCAAACCCCTCGCCACCTGCCTCGCCCTCGCCAAGAAATACGGCGTCCGCCCCTCCCTCGAACCGGCCGACTAAGCGAAGCGGCCAAGCGGCCGACGAATCGGCCGACGAATCCTCCGTGCGCGGCGACTTCAGCACCGCGATTCACCGCCGCCCTTCACCGCCGCCCTTCACCGCCGCCCTTCACCGCCGCCCTTCACCGCCGCCCTTCACCGCCGCAACCGCAGCGTCTTCGTCAGCTTCGCCAGCCATCCCCCCGACGCCCCGCCGTCCCCTCCCGCCCGACCCGGCGCCATGATCGCCACGCACTCCGCTCCGCAGAGCGGACAGTAGGCGTGCGACGCCCCCCCGCGCCGCCCCAGCAACCGCACGCAGTCCGGACAAAACTGCTCCCCGCACCGACGACAGCGATACTGCGCATGGATCCCGGAATGCTGGATACAGCAGGGATACCCGTCGGGCGCGAACCGCGGTGGAGGCGGTGGAGGCGGCGGAGGCTTCGGAATGGACACCGTGACGACACTCTTCGGCACCCCGACGACGCGCATCTCGACACTGCCCAGTGCCAGCACATCCCCCTCGTTCACCTCGGCCTCGCTCACCGGCCGGCCGTTGATGAAGGTCCCGTTCGTCGATGCCAGGTCGCGGACCAGCAACCGTTCCCGCATCACCCACAACTCGCAGTGCGACGCCGAAATCGAGGCGTCCTCCAGCATCACCTCATTGCCCGCGGCACGCCCGACGCGGTTGAGTCCCTCCCCAAGCGGATGCTCGCGTCCTGCTGACCCGCCATACATGACGACCAGGGTAACCATCGTTCGCCGGCAATCCCGGCGGCGCTCAACCCTGACGCCCGGCCCCGTAAAGGCTCAAGCCTCCGTCAAGCCCGCTCCATGTACTTCCCGGTCCGCGTGTCCACCTTGATCTTCTCGCCAAACTTGATGAACAGCGGGGCCTGGATGCTGATGCCGGTCTCCAGGGTCACCGTCTTCTGAACGTTGTTGGCCGAGTCGCCCTTCACCCCCTCCGGCGCTTCCGTCACCGTCAGCACCACACTGGCAGGCATCTCCACGATGATCGGCCGCTCGTTCACCATCGTCACCGTCACACTCTGGTTCTCGATCAGGTAGTTCTTCGCGTCCCCCACGATCTCCGGCGTCACATTCACACTGTCGAATGTCTCCGGATCCGTGAAGACATAGTCCTCCCCGTCCTTGTAGCTGAACTCCATCCGCCGCGTGTTCAACGGGATCACCTCGACCTTCTCCGTCGAGCTGAACCGGACGTCCATGGACTTCCCCGTCCGCACACTGCGCAGGCTCGCCTGCACGAAGGCCCTCAGATTCCCCGGAGTGCGATGCTGGGTCTCCAGAACCACACAGATGTCGCCGTTGTAGTCGATCGCCATCCCGCGGCGCATGTCGTTTGCCGAAATTGCCATAACTCGTCGATTGGTTCCCTCCACGGCACAGCCCGTATTCCTCGGCCGTCCGGAGGGGTCGCGAAACTAGGGTCTGAGACCCACGAAGCAAGCGCGGAGTTCCGTCACCCGTCCGTCTCCACGGCCTCCCCCAGGGCCTCCACCAACTCCTCCACCGTCCACGCCCGACCCCGCCCCTCCAGGCCGTCCGCCGCCGCCCCGTGCCGCCAGACCCCGTACGCCACCGCCTTCCGGAATTCCCCCCGCAACCCCGGCTGGGCCAGCAACCCTCCCAGATACCCCGCCAGCACATCCCCGCTTCCCCCCTGCGCCAGTCCCGGATTCCCCGTCGAGTTGATCCACATCGGACCCGTCTCGCCCCCAATCCGGGTGTGCCGCCCCTTCAACACCACTTCCACCCCGCCCCCTCCCCACCGCCCCGCCAACCGGCGCACCGCCCCCTCCCGGTCCGACTGCACCGCCCCCGCGTCCATCCCCAGCAACCGCCCCGCCTCGCCCGGATGCGGCGTCACCACCCGCCTTCCCGCTCCCACCCCCAATGGCCCCGAAGGCAGCCAGTCCAGGGCGCTCGCATCCACCACCACCACCCCGGACGCCGTCGCCCAGATCCGGCACACCTCCTCTCGCACCGCCGGACTCAGCCCCGTCGATGCCAGCCCCGGCCCCAACACCCACGCGTCATACCGCTCGTCGTCCAGGGCCCCGCCACGCCACGGCCGCACCATGGCCCCGCTCAACTGTCCGGCCACCGGCCCGTAGCACCCTTCGTCCGTGTACACCGTGACCCGTCCCGGCCTCGCCCGCATCGCCCCCCGTGCCGCCAGCACCGCCGCCCCGTGATACCCCACGCTCCCCGCCACCACCGCCACGTGCCCGTACTCGCCCTTGTGTCCGCCCACCGGTCGCCGCGGCGGATACCCCTCAAAATCCGAAACCATGACCCACCATGCGTCCCCCCCCTCGTCCCCGCCGGTCAACCCGATGTCCCCGGCCAGTTCCAACCGCCCGACCTGCCTCGCCGCCTCCTCCCGCAGCAGCCCCGTCTTCACCGCCCCCAGCGTCACGGTCACCGCCGCTTCGATCGCCACCCCCATCACGTCGCCCGTGTCGGCATTCAGACCCGACGGCACATCCACCGCCAGGACCCGCACTCCCGCCTCGTTGACCGCCTCGACCAGCTCACGCCAAGGCCCCTCGACCGGCCGGTTCAATCCAATCCCGAACAACCCGTCGATCACCAGCGCCCGGGCTCGACCCCGATGCTCCCCCAGCCACGCCCGAGCCGCCCCAAACGCCTGCGGGTCCTGAAAGCGCAGCAACAACGTGTCCCGATCCGCCAGATGCTGGTCCGCCACCGCGGCGTCCTCGCCATTGTTGCCGCAGCCCGCCAGCACCAGCACCGGGTCGTCCACCCGGGTCCAACGCTGCGCCACGCGTGCCACCGCCGCCCCCGCCCTCCGGATCACCGACTCCGGCGTCACCCCCGACGCCCAGGTGCGCTCCTCCCGCGCGCGCATCGCCGCCACGTTCAACACCGGTTCCGGCATGGTCCTCCTCCCTTTATCCGCCTTCCCTCAGCCTCCGTACAGCGCCGCCACCTGCTCGCCGTATCCATTGTATTTCCGTGTCCGCACCCGGTCCCCCGTGTCGATCATCCGCTCGGTCGCCTGCGACCACCTCGGATGCGGCACCCCCGGATCCACGTTGCTCTCGAACGGGTACTCCCGGGGCTGCACCGTCTCCCAGAAGGTCCCCGGCTGCTCCGCCACGAACTCGATCTTCACCAGGCTCTTGCCCCCCTTGTATCCGTACTTCCACGGCACGATCAGCCGCAGCGGCGCCCCGAACTGCTTCGCCAGCGGCTTCCCGTACACCCCCGTCGCCACCCACGTCAGCGGATGCAGCGCCTCGTCCAGCCGCAACCCCTCCGTGTAGGGCCATGGATACTCCGGATTGTCCCCGATTCCCGGCATCTGCTCCGGCTTCGCGGCCGTCACGAACTTCACATACCTCGCCTCCGGCTTCGGACCCACCCATGCCGCCAGATCCCGGAAGGCAAACCCCGTCCACGGCACGATCATCGCCCAGGCCTCCACACATCGGAACCGGTACACCCGTTCCTCCAGCGCCATCCGCCCCATCAACTCCGCCGCATCCAACGTCACCGGCCGCTCCACCAGCCCGCCCACCTCGATCGGCCACGGGACCGTCTCGAACCGTCCCACCCTCCGATGCACGTCCTTCCGAAGCGTGAACTCGTAAAAGTTATTGTACGTCGAGGCCACCTTCTCGTCCGTCAGCCGCCACCCCGGATCGAATTCCGGGTTCCGCAGGTGCGGGTATCCCGCCCCATACACCTCCATCCCCCTCTCCTGCCCGCGCGCTCCCCCCGCCCCCCAGATCCCCACCCCCGCCATTCCCAGCGCCGCCAAGAACGCCCGCCGGTTCAGAAACGCCGGTTCCGCCGTCGCCAACCGCTCCGGTATCCGCCACGAGGGTCGAATCACGATCTGGCTCATATCCCAACCATGTCCGCCCCCACCCCTCCCCCCTCAAGAAAATTCCCCCCCTCACCCCCCATGGGGCACCTCTCCGTTTCTTGGAACTCGCGGACGCCAACCCTCGTGAGTCCTCGCACTCAGCCCCAAGCGCGCTACTCGCGATACACAATAACAATAATCGGTCAGGCTTAATCGGTCAGGCTATTTGCCATTGACGCACAACCGGGTCGGGCACCCCCAATAGATATCCAACCCGATTGCCCTGGATGCCTCGTCACCACCAAGCGCCCCAGGCCGTCAATGTAACTCGCCTGCTTTATTATTATCCAAGTCAACTGAAAAACGCCTGCACCATTTTAGTCTTGCCGTCAATAGTACAACGCCTGCCTTATTATCTTCATCGATGGACTCTTCCCCCCCACTCCCAACCCCTCCTACCCCCGAACCCGCCCGCCCCCCCCCAGCCTGACCCGCAGCGGCAGTTCGAACCCGCAGGTCCCCGGGATTGACTCACCCACCCACCCCCATCCCCATGCTCACGCCAGCAGGCTCGGGCTCGCTTTGGGTTTGGGCAGCATCCCGCCCTAAATCCGCACGGTTGCGCCATTCCCCCCGCCCGTGCATCCTCCCGTCATCCACGGCATTCGCCCCGCTCATCCGCACTCAGCCATGAATTCTTCGCCTGCCTGCCATTCCGCGCCGTCCCGGACGCCGCCCTCCGCCTTCACCCTCATCGAACTCCTGGTGGTCATCGCCATCATCGCCATTCTGGCCAGCATGCTCCTGCCGGCCCTCGCCAAGGCCAAGGCCACCGCCCAACGCAGCCTCTGCACCAGCAATTCCAAACAGTGGGGCCTCGCCATCAATGTGTACGCCTCCGACTCCGACAACTCGTTCCCCGACAACACCGACGGATTCCACCTGAGCTGGATGGGAACCAACATGGCGTCCTTCTGGCGCGATTATCTCATCAAGTCCGAGAAACCCCGCACCCGCGGCGAAAAGAAGCCCCAGAACCACGTCATCTTCTGCCCCACCGACGAATGGCATCGCCAGGCCGATACCTGGCGCTTCGGCAACGCCTCCTCCGAAGTCCAGCCCATCCTTACCGGTTACTTCTACCTGCCCGGCCGCGTGGACGGAAGCTGGCCCTACAACAGCGAGGGCATCGGGCCCTGGCACTTCCGCAAGAAGCTCGGCGGCGAGTTCACCGGCGCCCCCATCCTCATCGATCGCATCCAGGGCCTCGGACCCCGCACCACCAACGTCTACGACGGCCGCCTCCGCTGGACCACCATGGATGAAGGCCGCAACTGGAAAACTCCCAATCACGCCGGAAGCGGCAGGGGCGCCCCCACCGGTGGCAACTTCACCTTCGAGGATGGTCACGTGGAATGGCGCAACGGCAACCGCGTCTCCCTCGGCTCCGGCTCCGGCGAGTGGCAGTGCTTCTACAAGATCCCCCTCTAGTGCCCCTGGTGCCCGAAGGGCCGGCGTTCTCGAAGGCCGGCCTACCCCAACAAGTACCCGCCCGTGCATCCCTGAGTTGTGGGTGAGGAGGCAGCGAATCGGAGGGACGGACTCCGCGAGTCCTCAATCCAACGCTGCACTTCCCTCGCGGCCTCGTGGAACTCGGCCCTCCGAAGCAACGCTTCGCGAAGTTCGCGCCTCCACCCACAACTCCAGGATGCACCGAGTACCCGCCCCGGACGCACCCAACGCGCCCCTCCGCCTCCCCGCGCATCACCGGCACAGCGCCGCCGCACTCGTTTCCCCAAGCGTCGGCGTCACCCAGTCCGCCCCGTGGCTCCGCAGCGCCTCAGCCGTGAACTCCCCGGTCGCAACCGCCAGGCATCGCGCCCCGATCGCCCGCGCGCAGGCAATGTCCAGCGGCGTGTCCCCGATCACCAGGATCTCGCTCCCCTCCAGCACCCGGCCCAGATGCTCCCCACCCCGCTCTCGGGCGATGGCCGCCAGACGGTTCCGATCCTCATCGTCATCGGCGAACGCCCCCATCTCGAACTCGGTCCACAGCTCGTAATGGCGGAGCTTCAGCTCCGCCCCCAGCCGGATGTTCCCCGTCAGCAGCCCCACCAGCGGCGGGTCGGGCAGG
Organism: Verrucomicrobiia bacterium; assembly: GCA_019634625.1. Classification (NCBI taxonomy): domain Bacteria; kingdom Pseudomonadati; phylum Verrucomicrobiota; class Verrucomicrobiia; species Verrucomicrobiia bacterium. Next base: position 77,023 of record JAHCBA010000016.1, on the reverse strand, counting down.
CGACGCAACCCGTCAAGGCTCTCCCAGACCCCGGGCAGCACCCGGCCAGACAGCCGCCCCAGAAAGTGGTCCAGCCAGAACACATAGTCGTCGAGAAACCGGTCGATGTTGGCCGGCGTCGCCGGAAGCCGATGCCGGGTCAGGAACTCCCGGACGATCGCCCGATCCGTACGCCCCGCGAAGGACAGCCCGGCCACCCCGTTGCCCTGCCCGAAGGTGTGCCGGGCCACCGCCGCGAAGGCCTGCTGCCCCGCACCGCCCGTGGCGATCAGGGTGCCGTCAATGTCATACAGTACCAGCCGTATCATGAATCCTTCTCCGATGAACCTGGCCCCGTCGGGGTATGGCGGTCCGCATCGCCCGCCGCCGGGCCCGCACGCACCACGCGCACCCTCGCCACCCGCGGTCCCAACGCCTCTTCCACCCGCAGCACATAGCCGCCCACAGGCACGGTGTCCCCCTCGCCTGGAAACCCGCCCAGCCGCTGCGTCAGCCATCCCCCCACCGAACTCACCCCCACCCCCTGCAATGGCTCACCCACCAGTTCCGACAACTCGTGCAGGGGCAGGTTTCCCGCCACCTCCCAGGTGTGCTCGTCCACCCTCGTCTTCAAGGGCTTCTCTTGATCGAACTCGTCCTGAATCTCCCCCACCAGCTCCTCAAGAATGTTCTCGAGCGTCACCAAACCCACCGTGCCCCCGTACTCGTCCACCACCACCGCCATGTGCAACCGACGGTCCAGCAGGAAATGCAGCACCCGCTCCAGCCGCGCCGTCTCAGGGATGTAAATCAGTGCGCGCGCCCAGGGACGCAACTGCGCCGCCGTCCCCGTTCGATGCCGCTGCGCATAAAGATCCTTGGTGTGGACCACTCCCAGCATCCGGTCGGGATTGCCGCCCTCGCACAACGGAAACCGTGAGTACCGCGTCTCTTCCGCCACCTTCACACACGCCTCAATGGTGTCCTCCGTGTCGAACACCACGATCTCCGGACGCGGCTGCATCACCTCCCGCGCCCGCCGCGATCGCAGATCCAGGGCGTTCAAGACCAGGTCCCGCCCAAGGGCCGGCGTGGAACCCGGTTCGGATCGCGACCGTTCCGCCGAAGTGATCATCAGCCGCAGCTCGTCCTCGCTGTGGTGCGCCTCCGCCATCGCCGGATCCCCCAGCCCCAGCCGGCGCAACACCCATCCCGAGGTCCGGTTCAAGGACCAGATCAAAGGAAAGCAGGTCCAGTAGATCAGCCACAGCGGGTGCGCCACCACCAGGCTGATCGGCACCGCCTTGCGCAGCGCGATCGACTTCGGCGCCAGTTCCCCGACCGCGATCAGCACGAAGGTGTTGATCAAGAACCCCACCAGAAACGAAATCGTCCGCCGCACCTCCGGCGACTGCAACCCCACCGCGCCATAGACCGGATGGAGCAACTCGCTGAATAACGGCTCCACCAGCGCCCCCACCCCCAGACCGCACAACGTGATCCCGAGCTGCACCGTGCTCAGGTACCGGTCCAGGTTCCGAACGATGTACCGCGCCAGCCGTGCCCGACGGCTCCCGCGCTCTTCGAGCGGACGCAACTGCGTCTCCCGCACCCGCACCAGGGCGAACTCCGCGGCCACGAAAAAGGCGTTCAGCCCCACGATCAGCACCGTGGCCAGCCCCTTCAGCATCAGCGATCCGGCATCGTCCCAGTTCATCCTCAGAGTTGCACCTTGCCGAACATCGCCCGCAGCAGATCGTTCAACGTCACCACACCGCTCTCCCGCGCCCGGCCATCCAACACCACGGCGAACCGTTGGCGGCCCCGCTGGATTCCACGCAACGCCTCCTCCAGACGCGTGGTCTCGGACACGTACAAGGCCGGCTGCACCAGGCTCCGCAGCGGCCGGTCCGGATCGGGTTCACCCTCGTACAACAGCTTGGCCACCGACACCACCCCAAGCACCCGCCGTTCCCCGTTTTCGGTGTTCCACAAGGGCACATACGACACGGGCCGCTCCCGCACCCTCGCCAGCAGGGCGCCCACCCGCTCCGAAGCGTCCAGCGTCAACGCCTTCCTCAGCGGCGTCATCACGTCCCGCACCCGCAGTTCCTGAAGGTCCAGGACCCGGTTGATCATCCCCAGCTCCTCCCTCGAAAGCGAGGGCGCCGATTCCTCGATCGCCAGCCGCACCTCCGCCCGGTTCGCGAAAAACGGCCCCGTAAACGCTTTCCCTCCGGTCCAGTTCATCAACGCCCGCGATACCGATTCGGTCAGCGCCACCAACGGCAGCAACAGCCCCCGCAGGAATTGAAACGGCCCCACCCCCGCCAGACACAACCCGGTCGGAAACCTGCGAAACAGCAGCTTCGGCAGCAGATCGGCCACCAGGTGAAACGCCAGCAGCATGCCCACCACCCCTCCCATGAACACCGCCGGTTGACCGTTCAACCCCATCTCCAAATGCCACGCCACCACCGCCACCGCCACCAGCGCCGCCAGCGTGTTCCCCACCACGATCGTCCACAGGAAACTTTCCGGATTCTCCAGATACCGCTGCAGTCGCACCGCCCGCCAGTCCCCTTCCCGCGCCAGTCGCCGGATCCGGAACCGGCTCAGCGCAAACAAACCCGCCTCCATCCCCGACAGCACGAAGGCCACCGCCCACGCCCCCACCACCAGCGCCACCCACATCGCCTCGCTCATCGCCCACCCACCCTCTCCACGAGCAACTCATGCACCTGCCGCTCATCCACCAACTGCGCCGTCAGCCGCAATCCACCCACCACCGCGCTCTCCCCGGGCCGCGGCACAATGCTCAATTCCGTCATCAGCAACCCCCCCAGCGTCGCCACCTCCCCCATCTCCGGCAGCGCCGGATGCTCCCGCCGGAAATCCTCCAGCCGCATCGTCCCGCTCACCCGCCACCGGCCCGGCCCCAGCTTCTCGAACACAAACCCCCGGTTCGCCGCATCCCCCGACATCGGCCCCAACACCTCCGCCAGGATGTCCTCCATCCGCACCACCCCCGCCACCGCCCCGAACTCGTCCACCGCAAACGCCAGGCTCTTCTGCTGACCCTGCAGCGACTGGAACAGCCGCAGCAGATTCATCGTCTCCGGCACAAACGACGGAAACTCCATCGCGTCCTCCAACTGATGCGCCGGGTCCAGCAGAAACCGCCTCGTGTCCAACACCCCCACAATCGTGTCCGGCGATTCATCGTAAACCGGCAGCCGCCGGTGCCGCCATCGCCGCGCCTCCGCCACCAGCTCCTCCAAACTCAGATCGTCCGACACCGCCGCCATCGTCGTCCGTGGACGCAACACGTCCCGCGCCCGCTTCCGGTCCAGCGAGATCAACTCCCCGATGATCTCCTTCTCCGAACTCCCCAGCGCCCCCTGCTGCACCGCCACCTCCAGCATCTCCCGATATTCCTCGTCCGTCGTCGGCGCCCCCTGCACCATCCCCGGCGCGAATCGCGCCAGCACCAGGTCAATCAACCGCTGCGCAATGCGCCGCAACGGTCCCGTGATCCGCACCAGCAGCGCCACCGCCGGCGCCACCCGCGCCGACCACCGCTCCGGCGACCGCACCGCCAGCGTCTTCGGCAGCACCTCCCCCACCACCAACACCCCGAGAAACGCCCCCGCCAATGTCATCCACACGCTCCAACCCCGGCTCGTCGCCACCACCAGACACGTCACCACCACCATCCCGTTCGCCAGCGTGTTCATCAGCGACAACGCCGCCAGCAGTTCCTCCGGTCGTTGCATCAGCCGGGCCGAAACTCCCTTGCCCCCCTTCTCCCCCTGCCACTCCCGCAACCGCCAGCGGCCCAGCGAAAACAACGCCGTCTCCGCCACCGCACAAAAGAATCCCATCCCGGCCAGGGCGACCAGGATCGGAACCGCAACCATGGCGGATAACTCCATCGGCCCGTCACTCTGCCCAACCACCCCCCCGCGGCGGAAGCCCCCAGTCGCCCCCCCCACCACCACCCGGGCGCATCTCCATGGTGTCGGTACCGAGCCAGCGAACCGGAGGGACGAGCTCCGCGAGTCCTCAACCCAACGCGCCACACCGTTGCGGCCTCGTGGAACTCGGCCCTCCGAAGCGCCGCTTGGCGGAGTTCGCACCTCTACCGACAACTCCGGGATGCACTGGTCGCCGTCGGGGCCGGCAACTTCCCCTTCCATCGGGTCCCGGAAACCCGGAGGGTTTCCAGAGATTAGCCGGGGGTCGGGCCCGGCTCCGCGGGTTCGACCCCCGGGCAGAAGCCCCACCTCGCACACGACCCCGCCAAGGGTCGCAGCAGCACCATCCGTGAGATCCAAGCAGACTCGACGCTCGGAACTCTTGAAACTCCCCCAAACCACCCCTCGCAGCGACTCGTACTCAGCCCGAAGGGCGGTACTCGTCCTCGTCCTCGAACCCGCAGGCACACCTCTTCGATGGTCGCCCTGGGGCTGGCCCGATCGGTTCGATCCAGCTCGGACTTCCCATTCCGCGTGGAAGCCGGTGGGAGCGAGGGGAAGGGCGATTACGATTACGATTACGATTACGATTACGAGTACGAGTACGAGTACGAGGCTTGGTGGTAAGACCTGAGAGGCACCCCAAAACAAAAAGGCGACCCCGGCGCCTTCTGCATCGGCACCGGGGTCCGCTCACACATCAAATGCCCCACCGTGAATGCCGTGTACGGGACAGTTCCTTTGAACTGCGAGGAACCAAGGCGGGACGCGCCCGGCAGCTTTCGACTTCCAGTAAAGGCCTGTCGGCCACCATCTGGGCTAGGGTCCCTGAGCATCGAGCTTACGGTTCAAGGACGTTGTTCCAATCACGAGCATGGGCAGGGCAAATCCCTGAAATCGCTTTAAAAGATCAGCACTCCCGACGGACTGATTCACGCACCGGCACCCGCCTTTCTCAAGGGCGAAATGCCCCCCCCGCCGCTCCCGTGCATCCCGGAGTTGTGGGGAGAAGTGCGAACTCCGCTAAGCGGACAGGGCTGATTCAGCCGGATGAGGGGATGACGTTTGCCGCATTGACCGGGACAAAACCCGCCCCACCGTGCCCGGCATGTTTTTGATCCGTTCCTCGGCGCTGGGGGTATGCGGGCTGGCCCTGGGCTGGTTGAATGCGTCCGCCGCCGACTGGACCCAGTGGCGGGGCCCTGACCGCACCGGGATCATCGCCGCCGAACCCTGGCCCTCGAGCCTGGATGCCACCGCCCTGCAGCGTCTATGGAGGATCGAACTCGGCCCAAGCTATTCCGGCCCGGTGGTCGCGGACGGGCGGGTGTTCGTGACCGAGTCGAAGAACGACACCGAAGAGCATGTTCGGGCCTTCGATCGCCAGACCGGTGCCCCCCTCTGGCAGACGCACTGGCAGGGATTCGTCCGGGTGCCCTTCTTCGCCCGACGGAATGGGGACTGGATCCGCGCCACTCCTGCCTGGGACGCCGGTCGGCTCTACGTCGCCGGGATGCGCGACCGGCTGGTCTGCCTCGATGCCTCCACCGGCGCGGTGATCTGGGAGAAGGATTTCGTGTCCGAATTCCGAGCGCCCGTTCCGGAATTCGGTTTCGTAAGTTCACCGCTGGTCAGCGGGGACACGGTGGTGGTGCAGGCGGGCGCCTCGGTCGTCTGTCTCGACAAGCAGACCGGTACGATCCGCTGGCGGACCTTGCAGGACGGCGGCGGCATGTGGGGCAGCGCCTTCAGTTCACCCGTGCGGGCCACCCTGGCTGGCCAGGATCAATTCGTCGTGCAAACCCGCGACAAGCTCGCAGGCGTGCAACCCGACACCGGCCAAGTGCTGTGGGAGCAGCCTGTGAAGGCCTTCCGTGGCATGAACATCCTCACACCCCTGGTGCGGGACGACCGGGTCTTTACCTCGGCCTACGGCGGTCGCGCTCACCAGTTTCGCATCGCACGGCAGGACGCCGGCTTCTCCGTCGAGGAACTCTGGTCCGCCCGTGCCGAGGGCTACATGGCATCCCCGCTTCTCATCGAAGGGCACCTCTATCTGCATCTTCGCAATCAACGCGTCGTCTGCCTCGACTGGGAAACGGGGGCCCAACGCTGGGAATCCGGGGAGAAGTTCGGCAGGTACTGGAGCCTCGCCGCCAATGGACGCCAGATCCTCGCGCTCGATGAGGATCGCACCCTGCATCTCGTCCATGCCGACCCCGCCACATTCCGACTGGCCGGCTCCCAACGGGTCGCCGAAGAGGAAACCTGGGCCCACCTCGCGGTCAGCGGCACGGATCTCTTCGTCCGAGATCTCGCCGGCCTCACGGTCCTTCGCTGGCGCCCGGCAGTCTCCCCGACCGCGGCGCCCTGACCCCTCCCGGATCGCCCACAGCCCAACGCCGACGGTACCTCTCCAAGTTGTCGGTGAGGAGGCGGCAAATCGGAGGGACGAGCTCCGCGAGTCCTCATCCCAACGCACCCCATCGTTGCGGCCTTGTGGAACTCGGCCCTCCGAGGCGATCCTTCGCGAAATCCGCACCCCTACCCACAACTCCGGGATGCACGGTAACGCCGGTGGCTTCCGGGGGCTCAGTCGCGATTCGGCTGGGGTGTGTACCGCAGGTACGGCTTGATCCGGCGAATCCCCTTCGGAAACAGGGTCGCCGCCTCGTCGTCCTTCACCGCCGGCACCACGATGCAGTCCTCACCGTCCTTCCAGTCCGCCGGCGTCGCCACCCTGTACCCCGACGTCAGTTGCAGCGAATCGATCACCCGCAGCAACTCCAGGAAGTTCCTCCCCGTCGAAGCCGGGTAGGTCAAGGTCAGCTTGATCTTCCGGTCCGGCCCGATCACGAACACCGACCTTACCGTCGCCTTGTCGTCCGCCTGCGGGTGAATCATGTCGTACAGGCTCGCCACCGTCCGGTCCGGATCCGCGATGATCGGGAAGTTCATCGTGCAGCCCTGCGTCTCGTTGATGTCCCCAATCCATCCCTGGTGCGCCTCGATGGGATCCACGCTGACCGCAATGATCTTCACGCCGCGCCGGTCGAACTCGACCTTCAACCGGGCGGCCGTCCCCAACTCGGTGGTGCAGACCGGGGTGTAGTCCGCCGGATGCGAGAACAGGATTCCCCACCCTTCCCCCAGCCATTCATGAAAACGGATCCGCCCCTCCGTCGTCTCCGCGTCGAAATCCGGCGCCAAATCGCCAAGTCGTAGTGCCATCGGTGAAGCCCCTTCCCTTCCTGATTGTCGGTTGAAACGCGCCCGCAGCGTACAAACCCCGCCCCCCGGTGCAAGCCGGCCGTGCTCCGCCCCGCCCCCAGCCACTCGGGTGTTCCGGTGCAGAACGGGATTCCTGACCCGACCGCCAGGGCCAGGAAGTCGCTGCACCCCGGGCACCGGGCCCTGACCCTATTCGGCAGACGTCGAAAAGGCGGGCCGCGCATGCCTCGATGCATCCCTGCGCCCGGGCTTGCGGGCCGGGTGATCTCCGCGTCGATGAAGCGGTCCGAGCTGCCGCCGCAGGGCCGGCAACCCCTTGGACAGATGCCCTCTCGGCCCTCCCCCGAACACCGGGAAAGGGCCTGAACATCCGGATGCCAGCCGCCGGACCGTCATCCGTCACCGACAGAGTCGCATGCCCAATGCGGCAACCGCCGAAGTTCCAGCCCGCCTTCCCCTGGAATCCCATCCGCTAACCTGCTCTGCCAAAGGATATTACAAGCGTGGTGCGCGATAGAGGATTCGAACCTCTGACCCCCTCCGTGTCAAGGAGGTGCTCTACCACTGAGCTAACCGCGCCCAACCAACGGGGTGGCGAGAGTGGCGAACCGCCTGCTCCATCGCAAGCCCGGAGTGGGTCGTCTGAAAGGTTGAAATGGCTGACGGGTTGGCCCGGGGGCATTTCGTTCGATTGGACCGGCGGCGCGGCCGGGATTCTGACCGGGCGCCTGGGCGCCGTTCGCCAGGTGCGATCGTTGGGCCTGGAGCCGCCAATCCCGGCAGCCTCGGATTCAATCCCTCTCGGGCCCCTGTTCGTCACGATGGTCTCGTCACCGGGAAGCCCTACGCGGAATCTGGACCGGCATGGCGCCCGGCGATCTCCCGAACGCTTTCCCCGCCTCCCCGCTGCGGTTCGGCCGGCGGGCGGCGGTCCTGACCCTGACCATCGCCACGCTGCTCGCCGTCGCCCAGGCCAGCCAGATGTTCTGGGCCGCCGGCGCCTTCGGCCGAGGCATGCCCTGGATCGTCGCCTTCGCCGGCGCCCTCACGGACACCTGGCTCTGGGCCGCGCTGGTGCCGGGCATCTTCGTGCTCTGCCGCCTCTTTCCCTTGTCCACGCCGCGCTGGCCTGCGCACCTGGCGGTCCACCTCGGCGCGGCCTTCGTCTCCGCCGTGCTGTACAGCACGCTCCACACCTCCTTCAACGAATGGCTGGTGCCCGACGATCTGCAGCCCGCCCACTACTTCCGCGGACCCCGCCCGCCCCGCGACGGGCCTCCCCGGATCGGTCCACCGCCTCATCCACCGCCCCCAAGCGATCAGGGGGTCCGGCCCCCGCCCCTGCGGGATCCCCACGCGGAACCCGACTTCTCCGACCGGGTGCGGTTTCTGCTGATGCGCCATCTGACCCTGCACCTGCTCCTGTACTCCGCCGTCCTCGGGGTCGGCCATTGGAGCCTTCAGCAGCATCGATTTCTGGAACGTGAACGGCAGGGTCGGGAACTGTCCCGTCAACTCGCCGAAGCCCGCCTCGAAGCCCTTCGGATGCAGCTCAACCCGCACTTCCTCTTCAACACCCTCAACGCCATCGCCACCCTGGTCCATCGTCAACCCAAGGCCGCGGACGACATGATCGCTTGCCTCAGCGATTTTCTGCGCCTCACCCTTGGGTCCGCCAACACCCCGGAAAGCCCCTTGCACCAGGAACTCACGTTTGCCCGTCGGTATCTCGACATCGAAAAGGTGCGGTTTGGGGACCGGCTCACGTTCGAAGAGGACGTCGAAGCCGCCTGTCACGCGGCGCTGGTGCCCACCCTTGTGCTTCAACCGATTCTCGAAAATGCGATCCGGTACGGTATCGAACCCGCCGAACGTCAGGGAACCATCCGCCTCTCCGCTTCCCGACTCGGCGACCGCCTCATTCTCCGCATCGGCGACACCGGCCCCGGCCTGGATCGCGGGGCGGCACCGCGGGGCGCCGGCATCGGCCTCACAAACACCCGCGCCCGACTCCGGGAACTCCATGGCGACGACGCCTCGTTGACGCTCGCCGACCGGCCCCAAGGCGGCCTCGAGGTGGAGATCCAACTCCCCTGGCGCACGACCACAACGACGGCATCCCCTTCTCCAGCGGCACCCGTCTGATCCCATCGCGCCCGAAGCAACCCGGCCTCCAGCACCATGCCCCTGCGCGCTCTCATCGTGGACGACGAACCGCTCGCGCGGGAACGGGTTCGCACGTTCCTGACCGAGGTGCCGGACCTCGAACTCGTCGGGGAATGCGCCTCTGGAACCGAGGCCCTCAGCGCCATCGTCGAACACACGCCGGACATCGTCTTCCTCGACATCCAGATGCCCGGCATGACGGGGTTCGAAGTGCTGCGCGCGCTGCCGGCGGAGGTACACCCGGCGATCCTGTTCACCACCGCCCACGATCAGTTCGCCCTTGAGGCGTTCGAGGTGAATGCCGTGGATTACCTCCTCAAGCCTTACAAGCGCGACCGGCTTCTCCAGGCAGTCGAACGGGCCCGGCGGTCGGTTCACGCCCACACTGCCGCCCCCGCCAACCAGCGCCTCACCCAGTGGCTCGATCAAAGGATCCCGGTCCCACCCGGCCAGCGCCGCTTGCTCGTCCGCAACAATGAACGCGTCGTGCTCGTCCGCCTCGATGACATCGACTGGATCGAGGCCGCCGGCAATTACGCGATCCTGCACACCGGCAAGACCAACCACGTCCTCCGTGAAACCATGGGGCACCTCGAGGAACAACTCCCTCCGGACCTGTTCTTCCGGATCAGCCGTTCGGCGTTCGTTCACCTCCATCGCGTCCGGGAACTTCATGCCATGCCCGGCGGCCAGTATGTGGTCCTCCTTCAGGACGGCCAGAAGGTCACCATGACGCGACCGCTGCGTGACATTCAGGAACGCCTTTCGGCGCGCTGACGGCCCCGCCAAGTTCCACCTTGCGCGGTCTCCCGACCCGCGTACCGTCGCACCGTGACCGCCGAGGCCGTACGCACACGCTGTCACCATTGTCCCCCGGGGGTCGCCGCAACGCGTCCCCCGCAGGCGCCGGATCCCACCCGCCCGGCTCGTTCCGAATCTGGACGGATCAGACCCTGAGCCAAGGATCTTCAGCCCATGTCCGCCGCCTCGCTCCAAGCTGCCCCCATGGCCCGCCTCGCCGGGCGCCATGGGGACCCTAAACCCAACGGCTCCCACCCCGCCCCGTCGGCGCCGTCCGCGGCCCCCGCACACCGCGTCCCTGCATCGCCGGTGCCGGCCGCCCTGGCGTTCCTTCGGGATGCCATCGACGAAGTCGCCTTCGCCCACCACTTCCTTGCCAGTCACGAACAGGCGCTCGTCGCCTTGTCTCCCGATCCGGCCGAGGTCCTGCACCCTCCGACCTCGCCGGAAACCCCCGCCCAACGCGCCGACCGGCTCCTCCACGCCCATCGACTCCTCGAACGCCGCGTCCTGGACGACCTGGCCCGCGTCGAACTGGCCCTCGAATCCCTCCACACCACCGGCGTCGCCCACCTCGAATCCTCGGTCGCCCAAAGCCGCCAGACTCTGCTGGAACAAGTCATCGCGCCGAGTCTCGCCGTCCTTCAACTCGACCAGGACGGCGGTGTCGAATCCCCCTTCAAGCACCTTCGACCCGCCGACATCCTCGACCTCCTGCTCCGCGCGCCCGATCATGAGGAACGCGCCATGCACGAGGCCGAACGACTGCTCCGTCAATGCCCGGCCGTCCGCCAGTTGAAGGAGGACCATTCCCAACTGGTCGGCCTGCGTGACGAACCGGGGGCGCGCGAAGCCATCGATGACGCCGCCCGCACCGCGGAGAGCGCCGAACACGGCTGGCACCTCCCATGCCCCGCCCACGGGGAAGTCCGCGACGTCGTCCTGCTCCTGGACCGTCTGAACCGGCTTCGCACCGACCTGCGTCAACGCCAGGACCACCTCGCGCAGCTCGAACCCCGATTGCGCGCCCTGTCCCACCCGGCCGCAGCCCTCGCCGAACCGGTCGAGTCCCTCGTCCTCGCCCGATTCACCCCCTGCGACGCAACCGCCGGCTCGACCCGCTTCGACCCCGACGGCCTGGCGGCCCTGTTCGGCGAGGATTCTCCCCTCCGCCCGTTGATCGCCCGGCATGGCGGACTGCCCGTGGGTCAGGTCCTGCGCGAAACCGTCGCCCGGGCCATCGACCGCCTGTCCCAACCGGCGCCGGACGATCCCGTCCCCCTCGATCCCCTGGCCGACCGGCTCCGTGCCTTCGTCCGCACCCTGGTCCGGCACGATCTCCTTCAGGACCCCCCCTTCACCCAACACCTCACCGGCTGGATGACAGCCCGGGTCCACTTCCAGTTGGGTTCCGATCTGGCGGCTGTCCTCGAAGACCTTCGCGGGGTCCACGAGCCGGACCAACACCCGATCCTCCCTTCCCCCGCCGCCGCCGAGCGTGTCGAAGACACCGTCAACGGGCTCCCTGCGGCCGACCCCACCGACGCCACAGCCTCCCGGCCTGTTGTCGATCTCCTCAACGCCCTCTCCGCCCGCCTCCGCGCAGCGGACACGCCGATCGACGCGAGCGAACTCGAGTTCCTGCTCGAGGCCGCCTCCGACTACGTCCGCCGCCGGCTCGCCTTCGAGGCCCAATCGGCCGATCGGTCCGCCTACGTGGCCAGGGCCTGGACCGCGGCAGGCCGCCAACGGCGGATGCTCCGCGATCTGGGGGAGGAACGCCCCAATGCGGTGCAACTGGCCCAGATCGATGCCGAACTGTCCGAAGCCTTCGAAGTGCTCCAGGCAGATCTCATCGCCTTCCCGAACCCGGCGGAGAGCCCCTTGACGCGGGCCTGTCAGACCCTCCGCAGCCTGGCGGACGAGGTTGCCGCGCTGTTCCCTCCCAATCGTGCCCGCCTGTCCCGGCCCGGCCGGCGATCCACCGAGCCCGATGCCGCTCCGACCGCCCTCTCCCGGATGGCGTCAGCCCTGTCCGGGCGGCTGGAAGCCTCGGTCCCGGAACTGCCCACCATCGCCTCGCTGACCCCCGAGCTCGAACGGATCGTCGATCTGGCCGTCAACCATCCGGTCCCGCCCGAGGCCACCGCGGCCGCCGCGCTGGCGCGCAAGGCCGGCATTGGCACCGAAGAGGTGGCGCGCCTTGTGTTTCGGCTCGACGAGACGGAGCCCCTGCCCCGCCTCGTCGCCGCCGACCTTCGGTAGTTCCGGAGTTCGATCAGAGCGCACCGCCGGCCAGTTCCTCGTTGCTGAGGGCATTGAGGATCTTGAAGTGCTCGGCATGCATGCCGGGATCCGGCCGGAACGAGATCTTCCCGAAGAACTTCTTCTCGAGTTCGATGATGAACCGCTCGTCCTCGCGCCGCATCCGGTCGTACACGGTGGGATGCACCACGATCCGGACCTGGAAGTCCGATTCGTCGCGCGGCCGCCGCCGCAGCAACTCCACCAGCTTGCGCTGAATCTCCACGCTCATCGTCTCCGCACTCTTGATGCGGCCCCGTCCCCGGCAATACGGACAGGTGTCATGCACCGAGGACTGCACGCTCTCGGTCTGCCGCTGCCGCGTCATCTCCAGCAACCCCAACGGCGAGATCGGAAGCAGATGCGTCTTGGCCTTGTCCCGGCGCAGCCCGTCCCTCAGGCGGTTGAACACCGCCCGCTGGTCCTTCGGATGCCGCATGTCGATGAAATCGAGAATGATCAGTCCGCCCACATTGCGGAGCCGCAACTGCCGCGCAATCTCGTCCGCCGCCTCCAGGTTCACCTGCAGAATGGTCGAGTCGAGGTCCTTGCCCGACTTGTGCTTGCCCGTGTTGACGTCGATGGCGACCAGCGCCTCGGTCTCGTCCAGCACGATGTACCCCCCGCTCTTCAAGTGGACCGTCCGTTGGAAGGTCGTCTCCAACTGCCGGGTGATGCTGAACCGGTCGAAGATCGGCTGGGGTTCGTTGTAGAACCGGACCTTGTTGATCGAACGACGCGAGATCCGCTCGATCATCTCCCGGATCCGATCGAACTGCTTCATGTCGTCCACCAGGATCCGGTCCACATCCTCGGTCAGGAAGTCCCGCACGGTCCGGGCTACGAGATCCGGCTCCTCGAACACGCACGAGGCCGCCGGATGCTTCTCGATCCGGCCCTGGATCGAACGCCACTCCTCCAGCAGCAATGCCAGGTCCCGCACGAAATACCGCGCCTGCTTCCCCTCCCCCGCCGTCCGCATCACCACCCCCATCCCGTCGGGAATCGACAGCTCCCGCAGGATGCGCTTCAGCCGGGCCCGTTCCTCGGGGTTCTCGATCTTCCTCGATATGCCCGACTGATCGGAATTGGGCAGCAGCACCAGGTACCGGCCCGGCAGCGACAGGTTGGTGGTGATGCGCGGTCCCTTGGTCCCGATCGGGCCCTTGGTGACCTGCACGATGATCTCGCTCCCGGCCGGGTAGAGCCGCGGCACATCCTTCTGCGTGATCTTCGGGCGTTCCCGGCGGCGCCCCTCGCGTTCCACCACCTCGACGTTGCTGTCGAACTGGCTGGGAACGATGTCCCAGTAATGCAGGAAGGCGTTCCGCTCGAACCCGATGTCCACAAACGCCGCCTTCAACCCGTCCTCCAGATTCCGCACCCGCCCCTTGAAGATGCTCCCCACCAAACGCTCCTCGTTGGTCCGCTCGATGGTGAACTCGTCCAGGCGCCCCTCGTGCAACACGGCCACGCGCGTCTCCAACGACTCCGCGTTGATGATGATCTCCTTCCCGCTCGGGCGCTTCGGTCTCAGCAGCCGCGTCACCTTGGCCACCATCCGCCGCGCCGCCGTCCGCAATGAATCGAGCAGGCTCTGCGGCTGCTGGTTCTCCGGCTCGACCGGCTCCGCCGTGGCCACCCCGGCCGCCGGCTCTGACGGCTCCGCAGGCGCCCCGCCGTCACCGGCAACCGCGGCCACCCCCGGTTCGGGATCGCCCGGGACCGTCGCTGTCGCCGTCGCCGCGGACGACGCCGGTCTGGCATCCGCCTCCCCGCCTCCGGAGGCCGACAACGCCAGCCGTTCCGCCTCCTCGATCTCCGAGGCGTGGCTGCGCGTGTCGAAGACGTCCTCCTGGGGCGCTCCGGACAACTGGGCCCGGGCCTCGTGGGCCGCACGCTCCGCCTGGGGCGTGATGGCCTGTGACGTAATGCCTCCTGATGGACGATAACGGGCCCCGCCTCGGCGGCGGCCGGAATACCTGCGATCACTGCTCATAGGGGTCAGTAAGCTCTGCGATAAAGGTGAACATTCTGAAGCAAGCCCACGGCCAGCAACGCGCTTACCGCCGCCGAACCTCCATAGCTCAGCAGCGGCAGCGGGATGCCGGTCACAGGCACCAAACCGATATTCATGCCGACGTTGACGAAGACGTGGGAAAACCATAGGGCAACCACCCCGGTCGCCAGCAACCGTCCCAGACGGTCGCGTGCATCGCCCGCCACCCGGATGCCCGTGAAGAGCACGACAGTGTACAGCCCGATCACCACCACGCTGCCCACAAAGCCGCTCTCCTCCGCGATGACGGAAAAAATGAAATCGTTGTGCGCGCCCAGCCTCGGCAGATAGCCGAGCGCGTTCTGGGTGCCCTGGCGCCAGCCCTTCCCGGTGAGTCCCCCCGATCCGACCGAGATCAGCGCCTGCTGCACGTTCCATCCCTTCTGCCGCTGCAAATCCCGAAAGTACGCCCGCTGCTCCGGGGTGGCGTCGGCCGGCGCGAAGTCCCGCCCGAAATACACCATCAGCCGGTGTCGCTGGTACTCCTTCAATTTCAGAACCTGCCAGCCTTCGGGCATGAACAACACGTCCACCACCAGCAGGCCGCCCACCACCGCCCCCGCCCCCACCATCCGGCCCAGAACCCGCCTGGGCACCCCGGCCACGTACATCATCGCCAGCGCCATCGGGATCAGCACCAGCGCCGAGCCGAGATCCGGTTCCAGCAGGATCAGCCCGAAAGGCAGCGCCACCAGGGCCAGCGTCTTCACCACCACATTGGTCATCCGCAACTCCTCCAGCGGCCGGCTCAGGAACTGCGCCAAGGCCAGCAGCACGGCAATCTTCGCAAATTCCGATGGCTGGAACTGGAACGGCCCCAGATCGATCCAGCGTCGGGCGCCATGCCGGTAGGCCCCGAAAAACAACACCCCCACCAGGAGCGCGATCGCCAGCCAGTACCCGACCCATGCCCACCGGGCCAGCACGTGGTAGTCCACCAGACACAACACCGCCACGCCCACCAGTCCCGCCCCGAACCAGATCGCCTGCTTCGTCGTGGTCGCCGAATCCCCCAGGGTCGAGCTGTGAACGAACGCCAGCCCGATCAGCATCAGCCCCGCCACCGCCACCCACAACGGCCATGCCACCCGCGCCGGCCGCTGGATCAGTTCCCGCGCCGCCCTGGTCATGCCCCCCCCCTTCCGGCGGCCGGCAGCCCACCCTCCGACACCCCCGCCCCGCCCGGCCGTCCCACCACCGTTCCCATCGCCCCGGCATCCCACCCCCCCGCCTCCTCCCGCTGCCGCAGCGCCTGGAAAATCTGACGCGCCACCGGCGCCGAGGTCCGCCCCCCGGAACCCCCGCTCTCCACCATCACCGCCACGGCGTACCGGGGAGATTCGTACGGCCCGAAGGCCACGAACCAGGTGATCTTGTCCACCAGCACCCGTCCCCGCGTGACCTCCGCCGTCCCGGTCTTGCCCGCCACCCGGAATCCCTCGACCGCCGCCTCCCGACCCGTGCCCTCCCGCTCCTCCACATCCGCCACCATGGCCGCCCGCACCAGCGCCAGGTGCCTGGCGGAGACGCCCAGTTCGCCCCGAACCCGCACCGGTTCCTGCGAGAGCAACCGCCCTTCCGCCGTCTCGATCCCCCGCACCAGGCGCGGTTCGAGAACCCGGCCCCCGTTCGCCACCGCCGCCGTCATCACCGCCATCTGCAACGGCGTGACCGTGATCGGCCCCTGCCCGATGCTCAGGTGGCAGGTGTCCCCCTCCGTCCACGGATTCCGCTGCGCCCGGCGCCGCGCCACAAACGCTTCGTCGGGCAGAAACCCCCGCGACTCCGCCCCCAGCGACACCCCGGTGGGCGTTCCCAACCCGAACCGCTCGGACATGGCCACGATCCGCGCCCGGCTGGTCTTCAGTCCGTGGTCGATGAAATAGGCGTTGCTCGACCGGATGAAGGCCCTTCGAAAATCGTACTCGCCCGCCGGTGCCGTGTCGTTGATCCGCCGGTCGCCCACCGGCCAGTACCCGGGATACGTGTGTCGCGCCTGGGGATCGAGCACCCCCGCCTCGAGGGCGGCCAGGCCGACGACGATCTTGAAGATGGAACCCGGGGCGTACGCCCCCGACACCGCCCGGTTCATCTGCGGTCGCAACGTTTCGTCGTTCAGGCGGGCGTAGGCCTCATGGGACATCCCGGACACGAACTCGTTCGGATCGAAGGCCGGCGCCGACACCAGCGCCAGCAGGTCCCCGTTGCGGACGTCCATCACCACGGCGGCCCCGCGCGTCGTCGGCCCCGCCACCCGCGCCAGCGCCCGTTCCGCCGCCAGTTGGATGGGCACGTCGAGGGTCAGGCGCAGGTTTCGACCGGGCTCGGTCGGCCGCAGGACGGTCTCCTCATGGCGATAGCCAAAACTGTTCACCCGCAGCGCCTTCACCCCGGCCCGGCCCCGCAACACATGGTCGAAGCGTCCTTCCACCCCGGCCACCCCCTCGAAGTCCCGCAGCCGGTACCGGAATACCAGCGGCTCGGGATCGTTGTCCGCCTCGTCCGAGCGGCGCAGATGCCCAAGCACATGGCCCGCCAGACGCCCGTAAGGATAGTTCCGCACCGCCTGCACCTCGAGGTCCACGCCCGGCGTCCCCAGGCAACGTTCGAAAAACTGCGCCATCTGCCCCGGAGTGAGAGCCTCCGCCACCGGCAGCGGCAGGGCCAGGGCCTGGACGTAATGCCGCACAAACCGTTCGGAACTGACCGGGAGCGTATTCCCCAGTGCCTGCGCCACCACGGCCACCGTGTTGCTGTACACCGTGAGGCGCGCCTGCTCCTGCAGCTTCCGGCTGGCTTCCCCACGCGGACGCGACCCGCCATGCGCCCGCCGAAAGTCGGGAAGCAGCCGGTTCGTGTACTCGAAGGTGAAGGACGGCCGCAATTCCTCCAGATACAGGTTCACGTCGTAGCTCGGCCGGTTCTCCGCCAGGGCGCTCCCGTTCCGGTCCAGGATCTTGCCCCGCACCGCCGGAACCCGCACCAGCCGCACCGATTGCGCCTCCTCGCTCCGGGCGTACCGCTGCGCGGCCAGCACCTGCAGCCGCCACAATCCCGCCAGCAGCAGCACCATCCCGACCAGCACGACCGCCGCCAGCGCCCGCAGGCGCCCGTCGTGCCTCTGCAACTGCTCCAGGATCAGCATGGCTCAAAAACGTCCCCGCTTGATCTCCCGGTTGGCCCGGTACACCCCGTCGGGAATCCGCCGGTATTGAAACGCACCGTCGATCCAGCGAAACAGCCGAAAGATGACCGGAGTCGCCACCGTCCCGGCCGCCGTCACCACCAACACCTGCCAGATGGACCGCATCCCCAGCGTCGGAAGTTCCGTCAGCCCCGGCTGCCGCTCCGGCCAATGCCCCATCCCCGGCCCCGGATGCGACACCAGCGGCCACAACAGGAACAACAGCGCCAACGTCAGTGCCGTCGCAACCAGGCTTCCCGCCCCCCCCAGCAGGGCCTGCGCCCAGACCGAATCCCGCAGCAGCAGGTCCCGCCGCAGGTGCAGAACCAACCCGACGGTCGCCAGCGGCAGCACGCTCAACCCGAACGGGCCCGACGACACCGTGTCCGCGGCCAGCCCCGCCACCATCGCGGTCGCCACGGTCACCCCGAGGCCGCTGCTCAATGCCGCGTACACCACCAGCGCCGGCATCAGGTCGGGCTGCGCCGACAGCACCCCGCGCACCGCGTCCCACCGCCACTGCGCGAAAGCGAGCAGCACCGGGGAGAACATCAGGGAGGTTGGATGCACCCAGTTCATGGCAGCATGACCCACACCACGTCGAGCGCGCCAAGGTTGACCGAAAGGCGCGCCCGCGCCTCCAGGTAGATGCCGTCCCCCACCGTCCGCGTATCCACCACCTCGCCCACCGGAATGCCTCGCGGAAAAACGCCCCCCTGCCCGCTGGTCACCACCCTCTGACCCGGCCGCACCACGGCGTTCCGGGAGAGATACGACACCTCCACCATCGCCCCTTCCAGGTCCCCGCCGGAGGCCCCCCGCACGATTCCCGCCTCGCCGGTTTCGACCAGGGCCACCGCCACCGGGCAGTTCGGATCCCCCAGCAGCACCACCCGCGAGGTCCAGGGCCCCGCCTCCGCCACCCGGCCCACCAGGCCTTCCGGGGTCAGCACCGTCAGGTTCGGAGTCACCCCATGCCGCAACCCCACATCGAGGTGGACACTTCGCCACCAATGCGAGGGATCCCGTCCGATCACCCGCGCCGGCCGGAGTTCCCAGCGCGACCGTTGGGCGTACCCCAGCATCTGCCGCAGCCGGTCGTTCTCCCGGTGACTCGCCTCCGCCTCGGTCAGGGCCAGACGAAGCCGCTCGTTCTCCCGCTCCAGCGCCTCGAGCCGCTCGGTCCAGGTCGCCTTGGCCGTGAACACGGAGGCGACCCGTTCCAGAACGGATTGGGCGGATCCGGCCAGCCCGAAGAGCGGCAGGAAAAGTCCGTGAAACGCCATGCGGACACGCGACCGGGTATGGTCCGGCAGGGCCAGGATCGCCAGGGCGCCCAGCCCGACCACCACGAGAAGGATCAGGTGCGGTTTTCGCGGCATTCCAGCCCCTCAGGCGGTGCTGGAGGAGGCGACTCTCTTGAGGAAGGAAAGTTCTTGCAGCACCCGTCCCGTCCCCTCGGCCACGGCACTCAGCGGGTCGCCGGCAATGTGGACCGGCAATCCGGTCTCCTGCGCCACCAGACGGTCGATGCAGCGCACCAGCGCCCCGCCGCCCGCCATCACAATGCCGCGATCCACCAGGTCCGCCGCCAGCTCGGGCGGACACCGTTCGAGGGTAAGCCGAATGTTCTCCAGGATGCTCGAGAGCGGTTCCTTGAGGGCGTCGCGAATCTCCTCCGACCGGATGGTCAAAGTCTTGGGCAGTCCACTCCCCAAGTCGCGCCCCTTGACCTCCATGGTCAGTTCCTGCTCCAGCGGAAAGGCGGAGCCGATCCTCATCTTGATCTCCTCCGCCGTCCGTTCGCCAATCATCAAATTGTAGGCCCGCTTCATGTGCGCGATGATCGTCTCGTCGAACTCGTCGCCGCCCACCCGCAGCGAACGGCTGAACACGATCCCTGCCAGCGAGATGATCGCGATCTCGCAGGTGCCGCCCCCGATGTCCACGATCATGTTCCCCGCCGGCTCATGCACCGGCAACCCCACCCCGATCGCCGAAGCCATCGGCTGCTCGATCAGATACACCTCCCGCGCCCCCGCATGCGTCGCCGAATCCTTCACCGCCCGCTTCTCCACCTCCGTGATCCCCGACGGCACCGCCACAACCACCCGCGGCGCAATCAGCTTCCGATGATGCACCTTCTGGATGAAATGCCGGAGCATCGACTCGGTCACCTCGAAGTCCGCGATCACCCCGTCCTTCATCGGCCGGATCGCCACGATGTTCCCCGGCGTCCGACCCAGCATCCGCTTTGCCTCCTCCCCCACCGCCAGCACGTTGGTCGTCCCCGCCTGGATCGCCACCACCGAAGGCTCCCGAAGCACGATCCCCCGATCCCGCACGTACACGAGCGAGTTCGCGGTCCCCAGATCGATTCCAATGTCGTTGGAAAAGAGGCCTTTAAGCTGCGCAAACATGAAGTCAGCCTACGCCCGTCAGGCTACGGGCCGCCCGAAACAAGGGTCAAGCGGTTAACGCCCTCCCCCCTCCTTCAACGATCATCCCCGTCTGGGGGCGACTTTCAGCAAAATTGCCGCCTTTGGCGACGTAACAGGAAGGCAACAGCTCGGTCTGGAACGGATCGATAAAATAATGGGACCGACACAGTACTGTTGACCAAGGAAAGCAATGAGACCGGCATATTACTGTTGACCAGCTCGCAAATAAGAAGCCCGTCATATGGTTGTTGACATTGACAGTCCACGATCAGGTCGTCCCCAGCGAACAGTAATTAACTGACTGAGCTTTTACTTTACTCCCTCCCCGGAAGCCTCTCGGACTCAGAGTGTGAGCCTGTCCCTTTTACTTGCCACCACCCTTGCCACCACCCTTGCCACCACCCTTGCCACCACCCTTGCCACCACCCTTGCCACCACCCTTGCCACCACCCTTGCCACCACCATGGGTGCCCTCATCCTCTCCTCCAACCATGCACCCCGCCTTCCCTCTCCACGCCCTGGCCGCCCTGGCCCTCCTCCTCTCCTCCAGCAGCTCCTTCGCAGGCACCAATGCCTTCTGGCTTCAGCCCGGACGCACACCCGGCGGTTCCGGTTCCCAATCCGACCCGTGGATCGTCTCCCAGCCCGAAGATTTCGACGCCCGGCTCCGTGCCATCCCCACCAACTCCGTCATCACCCTCCTCCCCGGTGTCTTCGAAACCTACGGATCCGGCGCCCCCGGCCAGCCCGGCTTCTTCGTGAAGAATGGTTGGACCGTCCAGGGCGCCGGCATCCATCGCACCACCGTCCGCCTCGTCGGTTGCATCCTGGACCAGCACCCGGGATCCGGCGTGGGCCGGGTCTTCTTCTCCGGTTGGGGACCCGGCGTTGAACGCGTCGTGCTCCGCGATCTTACCGTGGACTGCAATGAACGGGGCGTCCGCGCCCGCATGAAGGCCGATGACCTCACCCTGTCCGCCGTCTTCCTCATGGGCCGCGAACACCGGGTCGAACGGATCAAGGCCATCAACGCCCTCGGCCGACGCACCCTGCCCGGCGGCAATCCCGAATGCTTCGTCATCGCGCTGAGCCCGCGGGACGACTCCACCGACGCCACCGGCTACTTCGTCGAGGACTGCGAAGTATCCTCCTTCGCCGGCGGAAGCGTCACCGCCATCGCCCTCCTCGGGACCGGCGGCCGCAACGGCGCCACGGGCGCCTTGCGTCGCAATCGGGTTGTCCTCGGCGGCACCGGCGGGGAATTCGGCTTCAGCGCCTACGGGGCCGGCGGGTTCGTCATCGAGCACAATGTCACCCGTCAAGCGGCCCGCGCCTTCAACTGGGACACCGCAGCCCCCGGACGGGACCTGACCATCCGCAACAATCAGTTCCTGCAATGCACCGGCTGGGCCCTGACCCTCGGGGGCGGCGGAGATTCGATCGTCGAGGACAATGTGATCGAACTCGCCGGCCCCAACGCCCTCGGCGTCCAGATCAGCGCCCGCAACGAGATCTTCCCCGGGGCCGGCGCCTGGATCATCCGCAACAACACCTTCCGCGCCCGGTCCGGCACTCCCATGGTCGTCCGCTTCTTCCGCGGCGTCCCGGTGCCGGGCTGTCAGTTTGTCGGCAACCGGATCGATCCCCGCCTCCGCCACGACCCCAGCGCCGCAAAATTCGACACCTGGCGGGCCAACGTCGATCTCCGCAATCGACCGGTCCAAGCCCCCCGATAACACCCCCCGCCCACGGCCGCCTGACCGACGCCAGCCTCCCCGCCCTGCGCAGGAATCGCAGGGCGGGGCCCCGAAGCCGAGGGCTGCGCATCCCTGATGCGTGGACTTCGCAAGGGGCGACTCCGGACTTCCGCCTCCCAACCCAGTGCATCCCGGAGTTGTCGGTAGAGGTGCGAACTCCGCCAAGCGGCGCTTCGGAGGGCCGAGTTCCACAAGGCCGCAACGGTGTGGAGCGTTGGGTTGAGGACTCGCGGAGCCCGTCCCTCCGGTTCGCTGGCTCGGTACCGACAACTTGGGGATGCACCGCTCCCAACCCTTCGGCAGGACGCCGGGGGGAGGGTTCGTGGAGTGTTATTGAGCCACCCGGTAGTACCGCTCGCCGTCCGTCGCCGTCGTGCTGTACGGACTCGTGGCACCCGCGACATCCGTCCACGGACCGGTGATGGCCGGTGCCGATTGCAGCGTCTGCCCGGCGGATGCCGGACTCCAGGAGAGGGTCAGCCCCCCTGCGTCCCGCACGATCTGCAATGTCGGTGCCGTGTCCTGCGGATGCACAACCGCCATCAGGTCCACCCGCAACCCGGTGGGGTTCGGCGTAACCGGCAGGTTGCTCATGCGGAACTGGAGGACGTTCTCGCCCTCGACCAGGCCGGAGGCGATCTCGAACGGCGTCAGCGACCCGAACCCTGAGGCGGTGATGCCCGTGCTCTGACCGTTGACGAGGATGTCCAGACCCGTGTTGTCGGTCGCCCAGCCACCCATCAGGCGGACGCGCGTGACGTCAACGCCGGTGAGATGGAACCGGGTCTCGTACACGTATTCGCCCTCGGCATTCCCAACGCTCTGGTCCGCCTGCGGCCCGATCCACTTCGAGGACGGGCCGTTGAGCATCCAGACACCTGCCTGGATGGGCCAGCCGTCGTTCAGCACCCAGGCCTCGGGGCCGGGCGCCCCTTCGTCGGCGCTGCTCACCAGGCGATAGTGGGGATCTTCAACCCCGCCTTCGAGCAACCCGCCATCCTCTCCAACGCCCGTCCCGTAGATGCCGGGCAGACCGACCGTCAATCGCACGGCCTCGGTCGTCACGACGCCGGCGGTGTTGGAGACCACCAGGGAGTAGAGGCCTTCGTCCGCCGCCCCGACATCACTCAACGTCAGCGTCGTGCCGGTGGCACCGGCCACGGCCTCGCCCCCCTTCCGCCACAGGTAACCCAGAGGCAGACTGCCCAGCGCCTGGGCCGAGAAGGTCACCGTTTCGCCCGGGTTCGCGAGAACCGCCCGCGGCTCGCGGGTAAGGAACGGAGCCGTGCCGGCGGGCACGGGCACCACGGCCACGTTGTCCAGCAGGGCCGTGGTGTCGCCGCCAAGCGGGTTCGACTTGACGAAGGTCAGGGTCGCCGAGGTGGCGATCGCCTGAAAGACCTCGGTATAAACGCTGCGGTATTCACCCGGTGGAATGGTGTGGACGGGAACCGCGACCTCGCCGTCCCGGAGAAGTTCGAGCGCCGGCGTGCCGCCCGCCCGGGCATTCTCCAGGTAGTGAACATAATAGTCGGCGCCGACGGTCAGCCCCGAAACGGTCTGGGACAGGGTGCTGTCCGCCTGGAGGAACGCCACGCGCTCCCCGTGGGGAATCGTGCCGCTGTTGGCAAACGGCGAGGCGCCATTCGCGATGGGGTTGATGCCGGTGCCCGCCTCGTTGTCCTGGATCCATCCCGTGATCGGCCCGTTGAAACCCGGATCCGTTCCGGCGCCCCCCGGGTTGTCGCCGCTGTATCCCGGCCAGTACGGGAAGGCGTCGGCCTCGAAGCTCGGATTCTCCATCGCGAGGCCCACCGTGAGCCGCGCGGTCTGGCTGGTGACGGACCCCAGGGTGTTGCGGACGATGACCCGGTAGTCCCCCACGTTGGCGCTGCCTGCGGCCGGGATCTCCAGCGTCGCAGCCGTCTCGCCCGACAGGTCGGCGCCCTGGAACTGCCACTGGTAGGTCGGCGCCGGAAACCCTGCCGCGGCCACACGGAAGGTCACAGGAAGTCCCTGCGAGACGATCTGGCTGGAGGGCTCCAGGGTGATCGAGGGCGCCACGTTCCGGCTTACGGCCTCGCGATTGCTGAACCCGTAGAAGTGCATGCTGACGTTGGCCGGGTTCACCGGCGCGAAGCGCAGCGTGGCCACGCCCGACGCATCGGCCGTGTACCGGTGCGAGATGACCATGCCGTTGTCGTTGCCGAACTGGTCCTGGTTGAACGTCAGGGCCTCCGTGCCATCGATGCTCCCGGTCAGCCAGCGAATCGACGGCGAGGGGGCCTCCCACCCCACGGTGTACACCGCAAACACATACTCGACCCCGGGCGTCAGACCCTCGAGTCGCACGCTCTGGAACTCGCCCGCCGGGACGGTCCCGCCATAGACAAAGTCGTTCGCCAGGGTCCTGCTCCCGCCCGTGACGTTGTTGCCGTCGTTGTTGAAGACACTTCCCAGGTAAGTGGAACTGAACCGCCCCGACACCGCCGGGTTGCCACCCGCCACCCCGGTGAACGCCACCCCGTTGATGCTGGTGCCGGCCGCGCTGCCGAAATTGTAGGCGTGCGTGTACACGTACTGCGCGTTCACCCCCGAATCATCGTCGTTCGTCCACGGCTCGATGCTCCACCGACCCGAGGATGCCACGACCCGGACATCGTCGATCAGCAGGGTGCCTTCGTCGGGCGCATCGTTGAATAGTTCCAGCGTCTGCGACGCCGCGCCCGCAGTGAACTCGAAGGCCAGCGTCGCGTAGGGTGCCGTTCCGCCCACCGGATACACGTTGACCGCGATTGCGTCCGTTCCGTCGATGGCGGCGCGCAATACCGCCGTCGCGGAAAAGCCCTCCACCTCGCTGACATTGGCCCTGAGC
Source organism: Verrucomicrobiia bacterium (assembly GCA_019634625.1). Taxonomy (NCBI): domain Bacteria; kingdom Pseudomonadati; phylum Verrucomicrobiota; class Verrucomicrobiia; species Verrucomicrobiia bacterium. Next base: position 52,249 of record JAHCBA010000016.1, on the reverse strand, counting down.
TGGACCCGGTACCGCTCTCCCGAAGTCAGTCCACCGACCGTCGTGGCGAGCGAGTAACCGAACGGCCAGATGAACGCCACCTGGCTGCCCTCCGGAATCGCGCCGTTGTTGGCGAACGGGCTCTCCCCGCCCGCCGGATTCAACCCCACCCCGTCCGCCCCCGCGGCAGTCCATCCGGTGATCGGCGCGTTGTCACTCGCGTACCCGGGCGCGACGTTGAACGTGTCGGCCTCGAAGCCGCCGTTCACCACGCTCTGCCCCTGGGCCGCTGCCGCCAGCCATACCACCGCCCCCACGACAACCGCCCCCATGAGCGCCCGTGCCACGCCCTGGAGGTTTGTCGATGCGACGCCAAGGGACGGTTCCCACGCCGGGACCGAATGCGAATGCTTGGAGGTGCTCATGGATCAGGGGTCAACCCTGTCGGGCCGCCCGCTTCCGGGCAAGTACGCCGACCATGGACCCATCTGTTTTGCGCAAGGATCTCCACCCTTTCGCAGCATTCGGCAAAATCACCCTCCCCTTGGCCACGGACGCCGGCCCTGGATCAGGGTTCCACCGTTGCCCGTACCACACACAACGCGCCCAGCGACGGCACCAGGCGCGTCAGCACGTTCCCAACGCCCCGCTTGATCCGGCGCCCCAATCCCATCCCTTCGCGGTTCATGTACGTCTGCAGGTGACGCGCCATCCCGATCCGGAATCCCACCCCTTCGATCAACTCACGAAACTCCGTCAGCGTGTACTCCCGCCAGTGCGGCGCGTACTTCATCCGGTTCGCGTCGTCCATCTGCAGCACGTAATCCCCCACCGGCGTCCGAACACTCCGACCCCGCAGCAGCGCCAACCGCATGTCCAGCTTCGCCTGGTTCGGCACCGTCAACAGCACCTGCCCCCCCGGTCGCGTCACCCGCCTCAACTCCTTCAAAAAGGGAATCGGGTTGAAATTGAAGTGCTCCATCGTCTCCCAGCAGATCACCGCCTCGAACCGACCCGTCTCGAACGGCAGCCGGTTCTTCCCCGGGTCCCGTTCCCCGAACAGCCGGAACAGGTCCGCATACACCGGCTCGATCCCGTACCGCCGGTAGGTCTCCCCGAAGGCGATCAATTCCTCGCTCTCCCCGTCCAGGATCGCCACCTCATCCGACAGCACCCGCTTCCAAAGAAATGGCAGGTACGCAAACCCCGGCCCGATCTCCAGCACGCTCCCGTATCGGGCCTCCCACAATCCAAACGCCGTCGCCGTGTCCCACAGCCGGTCCGACGACTGCCGGAAATACCCGCGTGATTCCGCCCCCACCCCGGCCTCCCCGAAGAATGCCTCGAAGAAACCCTCAAACTCCCCACGACTGCCGATGCGCTGGTTCGTCACGTCGAGGCGGGACGCTAGGCCACCCTCCCGGTACGCCGACAGCAAAAACCCGGTTCAAGATGCGGTGCCTCCCGGAGTGGTGGGGGAGGAGGCCGCAAACCGGAGGGACGATCTCTGCGAGTCCTGAACCCAGCGCTCCACACCGTTGCGGCCTCGTGCGGCCTCGTGCGGCCTCGTGGAACTCGGCCCTCCGAAGCGATCCTTCGGGATGTTCGCACCCCTCCCCACAACTTCGGGATGCACGGTTCAAGATGCCCCTCCGTCGATCCGGGCACCACCGCTGTAATCCCAACAAACCGCTTGCGCGCTCCCCGCCAGCAGTGGAATGGGTTCGGGTCAACGGATCATGATGTGCTTTCCAGGATTGGGACGTGGCAGACCGGTGTGGAAACGTCTATGGGCGGGTGCCCGCTCAGGCAGTCGTCTCGCGGGGTTCGCGCTGGCCATCGCAACCTCGCCCCATGCGGCCGCCGCCCCGCATCCATGGGAGGACCGCATTCCCCTCGACCTGGCCGAGCCCGGCCTCGTCTGGATCGATGCCTTCGGATCTATGACGTTCGAGAATCCGGTCGCCGTGGCCGCACCCCCCGGCGAGACCAACCGGATCTTTGTGGTCGAGCGGACCGGGCGCATCAGGGTGGTCCCTGATCTCACCCGCCCGGAGCCGGCCGACTTCCTCGACCTCACCCCGGAGCTGGCATCGGAATACCTCGAGACGGGCGTCCTCGGTCTCGCCTTTCATCCTGACTACGCGCGCAATCGCCGGTTCTTCGTTTTCCGCACAACCCGCGGCACCCGACCGGACGGCGGGTTTGCCATGTACAACGTGCTCGCCCGCTACGAGGCGTTCGCGGACGATCCGAACCGGGCCGACCCGGACTCGGAGTTCCGGTTGATCGTCCAGGAAGATGCCTCGCCCGAGCACAACGCGGGCGATCTCCAGTTCGGTCCGGACGGCTTCCTCCATGTCTCTCTGGGGGACATGTCGCCCCCCCCGGACCAGCACGACGGCAGTCGCCAGCCGATCGATGGAGGATTCTTCGGCGCCATCCTGCGCATCGACGTGGACGAGCATCCCGAAAACCTGCCCCCCAACCCGCATCCCAGCGTTCACGGAGGCTACCGCATTCCTGCCGACAATCCGTTCGTCGGGCTCACCGAATACTTCGGCAGAACGTACAGGCCTGACCGTGTCCGCACCGAGTTCTTCGCCATCGGCTTTCGCAATCCCTGGAGAATGTCGTTCCACGAACCCAGCGGCGAGCTGTGGGTCGGCGATGTCGGTGACGGAGCCTTCGAGGAGATCAACGTGGTACGCCCCGGCGGCAACTATGGCTGGCCCTACCTCGAAGGCCGCACCAACGGCCTCCACTGGTTCCTCGCCCCGCCCGGCTTCGAGTCAGATCCCCCCCTGGTGGCCTATGGTCGCGGCAGCGGCCCCTACCACGGCAACGCCGTCATCGGCGGGCTCTTCTATCACGGCGCCGCCATCCCCCGCCTCCAGGGAGCCTATCTGTATGCCGATTCCCGCAGCGGACACACTTGGGCCATCCGACGCGATCCGGGAGGGCCCGCGCCCGAACCCGAGTGGCTGGCCATGGAACCCGGTCTCGTCTCGTTCGGACGGGATCCCCGCGACGGCGAGATCCTCGCGGTCCATTACCCGAGCGGTCGCCTCCGCAAACTCATCGACCGGCCGCCCGTCCCGTCGAACCGCATCCCACCCACGCTCGCCGACACCGGCCTCTTCGCCGACCTCGCGAACCTCACCCCGTCCCCCGGACTCCTGCCGTATGCCCTCAACGCCCCGTTCTGGTCCGATCGGGCGGCCAAGAAGCGCTGGTTCGCCCTCCCGTCGTCCCAACCCACCCTCGGGACCCAGGAAGACGGATCGTTTTCATTCCCCACAGGCACCATCTGGGTGAAGCACTTCGAAATGGAGGGCGCCGTCGGCCATCCCCCCCCCGGACGCCGGCTGGAAACCCGGCTCCTCGTCCGGACCGAATCCGGTGCCTATGGCGTCACCTATCGCTGGGACCCCACCGGGACCAACGCCGTTCTCGTTCCGGGAAGTGGCATGGACGAACCCATCTACACCGCCCACGAGGGCACCACCCGCCATCAATCGTGGCGCTACCCGGGTTGGGGAGAATGCATGCGCTGCCACACCCGCCCGGCCGGCTACGCCCTGGGCTTCCGGACCGAACAGTTGAACCGGACCGTCCTTCACGACGGCCACGAACGGTCTCAGATCGAGTTGCTTCGCGATGCCGGAATCCTGCCCCACGACTTTCCCAAGCCGGACGCCCTCCCCGCCCTGGTCGATCCCGCCGATCCCAGCCGCCCCCTCCATCGCCGCGCCCGATCCTATCTCGACAGCAATTGTTCCGGATGCCATCGCCCCGGATCCCTCCCGGACACCACCGCCACCTGGAACGCCCAGCACACTCCGTCCCTCGCCGCCATGGGACTGCTCAACGGCCGGCTCATCATCCCCGGAGCGCCCGCCGATTCCGAATTGGTGCGCATCCTCGGGCGAACCTCCCCCTCCCTCCGCATGCCCCCCCTCGGAAGCAGCGTCCGTGATCCGCTCGGTTACGACCTCGTCGCCCAATGGGCCTCGTCCATTCCCCGCGCCCCGTGGCTCGCCATGGATTTCGGTTCCCAGACGTTCCGGGGCGAATCCTCCGTCGAGGGATCGACCGTCACGTTGTCCAGTCGCGCCGGTCCATGGTCCACCGCCAACCGCTCCGGCCATGCCTTGGTCCGTCCCCTCCAGGGCGACGGGTTTCTCGAGGCCCGGCTGAACCGCCTGGAATCCACCGAACCCGGAGCGCGCGCAGGAATCGTGCTCACGGAGCTGTCCGGCTCCGTTTCCGCCGCCGCCTGGCTCGGCACCCTTGATGGCCCCTGGCACTTCCACTGGAATCCCGACGCCCCCGGCGAAGCATCCGTCGTCCCCTCGCCGCCCTTCCTTGGCCCCGTCCGCCTTCGCGTCACCCGCGAAGGTCGCAACTGGTCCGCCACCATTTCGGACGGGACCCATTCCTGGGAACAGTCCCTCGATCCCGCCGCCCTTCCTGTCGCCCCCGTCCCCGGCCTCACCGTCGCGTCCGGCGTGGAGGGACGCGAGGCGCACGCCTGGTTTGACCAGATCGCCTGGGTCCAGACCGACTGGGAGTCCCCTGCCCTGGAGTCCATCGTCGCCCCCCACGACCCCGTCCCGATCCGCCTCCGGCTGGAACAACAGGGCGTCGCCATCCGCCAGATCGACCTCCTGCTGGACGACCAACCCCTCGAATCCGTCGTGGGATCCCAGGTGACCCGCGACTGGACTCCAACCCGGCCTGGCACCTACCGGATCGCCGCCAGAATCACCACCCTCGCCGGCGATTCCTTCAACGCGTCCGCCCGGATCGTCCACGTCCGCGAACCCGTCGTCATCGAACCCGATCCGATCGTCGATCGGATCCGCGAGGACCGCACCACCCTGGGCGATCCCGAGGGCCGCTACGGACTCGCGGGATACCAGTACTGGGATCGCGGCTCATCCCTCCCGTCGCCCGTCACCGTCCACCCGCGACAAGGCGCGTTCCACGTCTGGGGCGAGCCCTCCACCGATCCCTCCGCCATCCTCGTTCCCGGTGCCTCCACACGCTCCGCCTTCACCTGGTACGCGTTTGGGCCGCTCGATATCGACATCGCGATGCCGGACGGAAATCCGCGCAGCGTGGCACTCTATTTCCTCGACTGGGACACCGACAATCGGCGCGCCCAGGAGGTCACCTTCCTCAATCCGGCCAACGGCGAAGTCCTCGGACACCATCGCATCGAGTCGTTCACAGCCGGAGCCCATCTCGTCTTCGATATGATCGGCTCCGTGCGGGTCCGGATCGAGGGTCGGCCGACGGAAACCACCGTTCTCAGCGGTGTCCTCCTCGACGACGCCCCGGAACCCGCCTTCACGGTCCACCTCACCACCCCGGAATCCGGCATCACCCTGACGGCCCCCGTCGATCTCACCCTCACCGCCGAGGTGCGTCATGACGCCAGTCCGCCCCCTCCCGTCGAGTTCCTGGCCGATGGTCGCTCGCTCGGCACTGTTTCCGAACCGCCCCATACGCTTGCCTGGAACCGTGTCCCGGCCGGGACGCACCACCTCCAGGCCCGGGCTTCGGACCGGCTCGGACGATGGTCCGTCTCCCCCGCCGTCCAGGTTGCGGTGATTCTCCCGCCCGCGGAGGCCGCCTTCCTCGGGTACGAATCCGCCGCGCGCGGCACCTGGGAAGGGCGCCTCGGTTCCCTCGGATACGCACTTGCGACAGGCCCCTCTCACTGGCCGGACGCCGTGGCGTTCCAGCCCGTGAACCAGCCCAGGGAGTACGTCTGGCACGCGCAATCCCCGGATCCACGCGCTGCCGTTCCCATCAACAGCACCTTCCGGCGGGCCGCCTGCTGGGTCGGGGGAGAACCGATCGAATTCGACTTCGACTTCCTCGATGGCCTGCCCGCCATCCTCTCCATGTACCTCCTCGACTGGGAATCCGACCAGCGCCGGCAGGTCCTCGAATTCCTCGATCGCGCCACGGGGGCGCCCCTTCTCGCGATCCCCGCCGAGCGCTTCTTCAACGGCGTCCATTTCGTCTTCCACGTCCGTGGCTCGATCCGCATCCGGGTCTCCCCGGAGTTCATCAATGCCACGGTCACCGGATTCTTCGCCGACCGCGCCGCCGCCACACCCCATTCCCCAATCCTCCATCCCCCACTCCTGGTCGAAGAAGGACTGAGCCTTTCCTGGACCGGAACCCCGGGCGCCCTGTATCGCCTCATCACCCGCCCCGACTGGGCCACCCCCTGGACCCCCCTGCCCATCGTGGCCTCCTCCGTCTCAGACGCCTTCCAGACACTCGATCCAATCCCCGACGACGGCGTCCCTCCCTCACGCTTCCTCAGCCTGGAACAACTCTCCGATCCTTCGCCTTGATCCGGTCGGGCCGCCCCGTTCCGAAGGGACGAACCCGTCGATGAAGAAAGGGGATTGCTTCTTTGCCGCCCGAATCCGCCAAGCCGGGCTACCGTTCCTCCACCCGGACCCGGTAGAACACCGACCCCTCGGGAAAGGGAGGCTCGAAATCCGCCAGGAAAGGCGCATCCACGATCCGATGGCGGTTCGCCGGGGACTCCACCGGCAGCCACGACGACGGGTCCGACGGATCCCGCGTCCACTCCACTAGGAACGCCCGGTGCGGCAGATGCGGATACTGCAACCGCACGCCGCCGGCGCTCCGTACCACGGCCATCCGCCAGGCCTCGCCGGCATCCTTCGGATCGGTGTAGGTCAGGAACTCCAAACGATTCACCGCCCCGTCCCCGTCGCCGTCCGCGTCGTCTGCCGCCTCGGGCACCTGAGTCGATCCAAAATGGGTGACCTTCCACTCGGCGTAACTCTGTCGCGACGGCAGATCCTCGGCGATCCATCGGCTCAACAGCGCCACCGCCGCCTCGTCCACCACCCGGCTCGCCAGCGGCGGCATCCGGCGTTCCCCCAGCAACCCGACCCGCCGCAGCATCATCGAATGCTCCGTCGATCCAGGCAGCACCACCCGGGCACTGGCATCCTCCTCGAAGTTGTGCAGGAAACCCCGGATGATCCCGGTGTCGAACAGGGGATTCACCGCCCGTGCATCCCAGTTGCCGATGGCCGGACCTCCCGGCCGGTGACATTGCGAACAGTTCGCGTCGAGCCACGACCGCGCCCGCCATTCCACGCCGGCCTCCTCGTCGTCGATCCGCGCCAGGGCCGGCAAACCGGCATACGACGCCGGCGCCTCCTCCAGATACCCGGCGGCCGCCAATCGCGCGATCTGGTTGGTCATCCCGATCTCCGTGTACAGGTCGAGCTGGAGCTGCCGCGTGCCGAATCCGAGGGCCCAACCAGCCGCCGGGGTGTGGCACCGCAGGCAATCCGCCCGGCTCGGATACTCCCACACCTGCCGGATCTCCTCGTCGCCATCCCGGATCGCGATCTCCTCGATCCATCCCTCCTCCGCCACCAGCACCGCGTTGGTCGGCGGGTCCGTCCACCGGTACGTCAAGCCGTACGCCCCGCCCTCCTGCTGGATCACGAACCGCGTCTCCAGCCGCCGCCGCGTCGCCGGGTCGCCCCGCACGGTCTCCAACAATTTCAGTTGACGCTATGTGTATAACATCTGCAAACTACCCAGGAATCGTGCCAGAGGAGCACTCAGCTTAATAGTCTAAGCCAAGGAAGACCACAACCTGAACCTCGGGCATCGAAGTCCATACCTCGATAGGGAGATATAACGCAATGCACAGAAATCATGCCAAACTCGTCCCAATGGTGGCTGCCTTCGTCTCATTGGCCTCAATATCACCAATCCATGGTGCCACACACTACTTGTACTCCACAAACTTCCCAAGTGCCTACGCATTTGATGGGTATATGCGCACCAATGTCGCAGCCTATGACACTGTGATTCTCGGGGCCGGAGTCTTCGAAACCAGGGGAGCTTGGAATGGTGCATGCTCCCCAAACGACGGATTCTTGCTTAAGGAGGGACTTACCATCATCGGAACTGGATCAGGTGGAGGGGGTACGGAGATTCGCTTAGTCGATGCTCCGTTGAGTTCCTGCTCCACCTCAACCACTGGGTTCAACTACGTATTAGCGAGCGCCCCTGGGCATTGTGGCGATCCCGATGTAGACAATGTTACACTCCAGCATTTTACTGTTAACTGTAATGCTGTGCAGGTGATGTCAAACATCGGCACTTCCTACCTGACAGTAGGCGGTATAAGATTGCTTGGGGACGGCACCTACATCAACAACGTGGAAGTCATTAACGCAGCTTCGGAACGTACAGCCGCCGGCTGCGCAACTGATGAAGTCTGGGGTATCTTGGTCGGATGCAGAACCAAGTCCGCACATGTTGAGGTTTCTAGCAGCACATTCTCTGACTTTTACAACCCAACAACATATGGCCACACCACCGCAATTCACGTAAGCGGCACTGCGACGTACCACCCTACCGCATTTATCCTCGGCAATAGCGTGTATCTGAACGGAAAGGAGGGGGAGTTTGCATTCGGTGTTGCCGCACACGGTGAGACCTATATCTACTGGAATCAAGTATGGGGTGCCGATCGGGCAGTCAATCACGATACAGGAACTGCTGGCGGCACATTGTCGGTAGGATTCAACCAGTTTCACTTGAGTGATTCCCAACCGGCAGCTGGGGTGTTTCTTTCCGCTAACAGTTTCGGCGAAATTGAAGGCAACGAGATCAATTTGTATGTTGCGTCTTCTGCTGGGCTACATTGGCACGGCAATCTGGCAAGCGACTGGAATGTCGTAGGTAATACCATCCGGAGCTTTATAGGCGGAACGAACCAGCCATATGGTGTGCTTGTGCAAAACGTATCAGGGGTTCCATCCAATCTCAATTTTGAATCCAATCGAATCAGCGAGGGCCTTACTAATATCGTCAACGTTAGCGGAAGCTATACTTTTGATGACAATAAGAAAATTGACTCCACAGGGACCATTACGGGAACTGCAATTGGGTTCCCCAACTGACTAGATTTCTTGTCCTCTGAAATGTGACTGATTTGAGTCAAGTTTTAGGAGCTGAGATGTGCATCAGAGACAAGGTGGTCGATTTCTGTCATGAGACGATCGAACGAACGGCGCAAAGGAGTGCCTCCCTCCCACTGCGAAGGGATGAGCTGGGCCATACCCGGTCTGAGCACCCGGGCGTAGGTGCGCGTGAAGAACAACGCTGTGCCGATGCCCCGCCGGGTGAGACGATAGCGATGGGACTTGGGTATGCGTTCGATGAGGCCGTGGAGGCGGAGCCGGCGCAACTCGTAGGTCATGCGGCCCTGGGTGAGTTGATCGAGGCCCAGGCCCAGCAGGGGGGCCAGACGCTGCCGGAGCTCGCGACTGGTGAACCCGCAGACCTGGAGGGCGAAGCAGAGAATTGCCGTCAGCAATGCCTGGACCCGCTGCTGTCCGAAGCGCAGCCCCGCGGCGCGCTGGTCCTCGACCTGGACCGGCTCAGTCACCTGGCGCAGTTCCGCCTCCCCCTGCGCGCAGTCTTGCGTGATTTTTTGGACGTCCAGAAGACGTCGGTTGGCTTGGAAGCCGATCTGCCGGAGGGCCGGCAGGTTCCTGAGGCTCTTGCCCACGCCAAAGTCACGCGTGTCATTGATCGTGGTTTCGGTCCGCAGAGCCTGACCTTCCTTGTGGTATTGTTTGATGCGGCTTTTCTTGTAGTCCACGTGCAGGGACGGGATCACGCCGTGGGTGAGCACCCGGGTGCGGAATCGACCCGGGGTGCGTCGGTTGACGGAGCGACCGAAAATGAGCTGGACCTGATCGGGACGGCCAAGGTCGAGGTTTTCGCGGATGACCTCCTCGAAGAAGACGCGGCCATGGAGGGGTTGATCGAGGACCTGGGTGAGGGAGAATTCGGCCTGGAGGATGGAGAGCTGATAGCGAAAGCCGGCGGCGCGATCCTTGCGGGTGAAGGGATGGGGCAGACGCGCAAACCACTTGCGGACCAGCGCGTCAATCTTTTCGGCGCTGAGCCCATCGGCGAAAGCCTGGGCGGCTTGAGGATCGGTGCAGGAGGCCAGCCCGTTATCGAGGGGCTTGAAGGGGATGCCCGCGTTGCGCAACTGACACTTGAGGAACTCGTGACCGTTAAGACAAAGCTTGGCGTTGTAGGGGAAGTAGCTGCTGAACTTGATGAAGAAGGGGCCGAAGTCGCGATCGAGGATGTAGATGTACCATTGGTTGACCATGGCGGAGGAAGGAACGATCCAGGGGTAGGTGGGGCCATGGGGGGAGCGGCGACGCTCGGTGCGGAAGACGCGGGACTTCTCCTGGGCTTTGCCGATGAAGACGACGCCCTCCTCGAAAGAGGCGGCGTCGAAGAAGGCCTTGGCGACGTCGTCCTTGCGCTGGCCCTTCTCGAAGGAGATGAGGGGTATGGCGAGGTGGGCCGCGAAGCGCTCGAGGCGGTGGATGAAATCCTTGGTCATGGGGTCCATGAGAGCGGAGGAGGCGAAGCGATGACCTCGATGGAAGCGCCAGAAGCGGGCGACGCCTTCCGGGGTCTGGAGCAAGGGGACGTAGAGGTTGAGGTACATGCGGTCGATGCCCTCGATCTGGAAGGTGACGTGATTCTTGAGGACATCGGCGGCGGAGCGTGGTATGGCCATGACGGACTCCGTTGGTGGACAACGGGCCAATTCGATGGCCCACCGGCCGCACGCGGTCAATACAACACGAACCTTCGGGTTCGACCTAGGCTCTGCCGGCGGAGTCCCCCCCTGCTCCAGCGAACCGAAGGTTATCTCCTAACGAGGCGCTGCCTCAGGCCGACGAGGCCCCCTGACGTCAGAACAACCCACATGCCTCGTCGGTCTGAGGCAGCGCCTCGTTAGGTACTGCCTTAGACCGTCGAGGCGTCTCGATTGTGTCGGAAAAGGGCGCCTCGTCGGTTTGTTTGCATTGGTTCGGAATCAGAGAGATATCACTATACCATCTGGCCATGGACCGGGGCCGAGTTGGAAGCGACTCGCGATTAGGTCCATGGCCGGATGATCAAGGGTTCCTGTAGAGCCAGACGTCCTCGACTTAGATCCATCCCACTGTAAGGCAAGAATTCCTTTCGAGGATCGCACCCGACTCTGTCAAGCGGCAAGAGATACGGAGAGAACAACTGCAAGGTACGTGTGGCCAGCAAGCCCAGCACCTTTGCCCGATCGAGTTATGTCCCCTAGCTCGGCTATTCACTGTTAGCAGCCCGTTAAGAAATGCCGCTCTTTGCCTTGTCAGGTCGGCGCACTAATCCGCAGCATAAGTGGCGCAACATACCACTCGGACAGCGCCCCCAATAACGGCAGGACGAACTTTTCGTCTCCACCCGCGGCGTCGTCAGGTCCGGAATCACCTGGACCCGCCCCAACTGCTCCACCACAAACAGCCGGTTCGTCTCGCCCGGCGGGCTCGCAATCGCCACCGGATCCACAAACTCCAACCCTTCAAACGCCGGCACCGTCGTGTACCCGAACTGGGGCGGAACCCGCGGAAATGCCAGCCCGCTCCCCGCCTCCCGTTCGAGCCCCCAAACCTTCAGTCCGAGCCCCAGGACCACAAAGCACCCCAGCCGATTGCAAAACAACAGGAACAACCTCATGACGCACCGGCGACGTTGCCTTCCAACAACCGGTTGTCAAAGCGCAGATTTTCGCACGTAATCCATTAGCCACGCTGGAAAAGGTTACCGAACCGGAACAACTCGGCCTCCCGCCTGCCTCATCCTCGCCACCGCCATGAACACTTCCCCGCCACGTCTCCTCCCTTTCCTCGGCATCGCCCTGGTCGCCACCCTGCTCCTCAGCCCGCCCGTGGCCGCCCAGCAGCCCGCTCCCGCCACCCCTTCCGCGCCCGACCCGGCCGCCATGCCCATGTCGCCCGAACTCATGAGGCGCTACGGCCTCCTCCCCTCCTCTGAACCTGACCCGATACCCTCCCCAACCCCCGCCCCCACCGAGGATCTCCGCGCCCGACTGGTCGCCGCCCAGTTCACCGAGGAGGGCGATGGCGACCTCGAAGGGGCCCTCGCCGAATACCGCGCCATCCTCGCCGATTTCGACCGCCTACGCCCCGTCGCCGCCGAATCCCTTCTCCGCCTCGCCGAGGTCAGTCGTAAACTGGGCCGGATCGAGAACGCCCGCGTCGCCTACGCCCGGATCCTTCGGGAGTTCACCGACGCCACCGAACCCGCCGCGATCGCACTGCAACACCTCAATGCCCTAGAAGCCCAGGCCGCTTCCAACCCCGGCACCGCCCAGCCTTCCGCCGAATTCCGCACCCGCTACGGACCGGGCGGCATGGACCCCATCCTTCGCGCCCGCTACGGCCTCGCCCCGGTCCAGCCCCCCGCACCCCGGACCACCGATCCCGCTGTCAGCGGACTGGCCCACGAAATCGAGGCGCTCCGCCAGGAATCCCGCACCCTCGCCACCCAGCTCCGTCAGGTGCAACTCGAACTGCGCGCCGCCGATTCCGGCCTCGACCAACTGCCCACCCGCTTCGTCCAGGACCCGCAACTCCTCGAAGCCATGGCCAACCTCGAACGACTCCGGGATCAGCGGGCCGCTGCCCCTTTGGACGCACCCGGCTCCAGCCGGGCCATGGATCGCCTGACAGCGCGCCTGGAGGAGTACTTCAAGAACATCTATCTCCCCCGCCTCCTGAGAACGCAGGAACTGCTGTCGGCCGAACTCGCCCGGCTGAAGAGTGAGATCGATTGGCGCGAGCTTGAACGGCATAAACTCCAGTCGCTCGAAGCGCCCGACGCCACAAGCCCGTAGCCGCGCCGGCGCCTCGCCCCTCCGAATCGCCGCGGCGGCACCGACACCCCGTGGATCCCGGCGTTGCGGTGAGGTGGCAGCGAATCGGAGGGACGAGCTCTGCGAGGCCTCAATCCAACGCTCCACTTCCCTTGCGGCCTCGTGGAACTCGGCCCTCCGAAGCAACGCGTCGCGAAGTTCGCGCCTCGACCCACAACTCCAGGATGCATCGCACCGACACCGCATGGATTCGGCGAGCACGATTACGATTACGATTACGATTACGATTACGATTACGATTACGAGGATGAGGACATTTGGTATCTGGATGGCGGATGCGGCGAATCACCCCCCCCCTACGACATGAAGCATCCGTTCCCCGAACCGCTGTCGCCACGGGCCGTCGCCGCACTCGCCATTGTCATCCTGATTCCCGCCATCATCCTCGCCGCACTCGGATTCCATTCGCTCCGCCAGCATCGGATCGTTGCCCTTCACGAGATGCACGAACTCGCCCGACGTCAGGCGCCCCTCCTCGCCAGGGCCCTTGAATCCGACCTCCTCGATCTGCCGCTCCCCAGCGCGGCCGATGTCCAGCAGTTCCATCAGTCGCCGGGGCCTCCCGAACGGGAACCGCTGACCCGCGTGGCGGCCCTGCACCCCGACAGCCTCGGCATCCTGGTCCTGCCCCATGGCACCTATCCCGCCGCCCATCCCCCAACCCCCGCGCGGTTCGATCCCGCGCGCCTTCCCAACCCGGCCCGCGAACTCTGGTTCGCCGCCGACGCCCACGACCCTGCATCCGGGGCGCCGTCCCCCGAACCCAGCCTCTGGCTTCAGCTCCTGCCGCACGCCGCGGATTCCGAGTGGGAGGCGCCCGTTCGCTTCCGCCTGGCGCGCCAGCTTCTCCAGCTCGGCCGCACCCCCGAGGCCCGCAACCACCTCGAATGGATCCTCCAACAGTCTCCACACCAGCCCGGCGAAACCGGGCTGCCCCTCCACCTCCTCGCCCTCCGCGCCCTCCTCCAGATCGCCGCCATCGATTCCTCGGCCCGTCCCCTTCAAACCAACTGGCTCGATGCGCTCTGTTATCGGGCCCTGATCGATCGTCAATGGCCCGACGCGACCCTCGACGAATGGGAATCCCTCGATCCGCACCGGCTCGCGCGCTGGCGCCATGTCGCCGCCCTGCACGCCAGCGTCCGCTCGCATCTCCCCGACCTTCCCGCCGACGACCCGCCCCAACCCGCATCCCCTGATCCTCAATGGCTCGCTTCCGGCCCCGAAACGATCCATCTCGTCACCCGGCACGAGGTCGTGGACGGCCATTGGGTGGTGCAACGCCCCCTCGACGCCGTTCTCGCCCGCGTCCGCCAGGTCCTCGCGGATCAACTCCTCCCGGCTCACCTCGCAGCGGACATCCGGATTGCCGGACGCGACCTGGTGCCGGTGCCGCCCGCGTCCGAAGCCCTCGCGTCCGCCACCTCCGGATCCGTCGAGGTCACCCTCCACCTCGCCAACCCACAGGTCCTGCTGACCGGCCATCGCCTGCGATCCCTCACCCACTTCGGACTGGTCAGCACCGCCCTGCTCGCCGTCTCGCTGGGGTCCCTCAGCCTCTGGCGCGCCTGCGAACGCCAGCGTCAGCTCGCCGCCTTGCAGGCCGACTTCGTCGCCAGCGTCTCCCACGAACTCCGGGCGCCCATGGCCGCCGTCCAACTCATGGCCGAGGAACTCGTGGATCTCCCCGCCGGCCCCTCCTCCCGGCAGTCCGGTTATCCCCGCCTGATCCTGCGCGAGACCCGGCGCCTCGGCCTCCTCATCGAAAACGTCCTCCGCCACGCCCGCCTCGAACGCGACCCCCAACCCCTGGCGCTCGAACCCCTCGATCTCCCCGAACTCGTCCGTACCACCGTCGAAGCCCTCGCTCCCTCCGCCGCCGACCGCTCCATCCGGTTCGACACACAACTCCCCGACCATGCCGTCATCGTCTCCGCCGATCCCTCCGCGATGCGCCAGATCCTCGTCAATCTCATCGACAACGCCCTCAAGCACAGCCCGCCCCAATCCGTCGTCACCGTCGGCGTGGATCCACCCACCGCAGACTCCCCCGTGAACTCGAACCCTCGCCACACCCGGCTCTGGGTCGCCGATTGCGGTCCGGGCATCCCGCATGAAGACCGCGATCGCGTGTTCGAGGCCTTTTTCCGGCGCGGCTCCGAACTCCGCCGGGAAACCCCGGGCATCGGGCTCGGCCTCGCCATCGTGCACCGGCTCGCCACCGCCCATGGCGGCCGGGTCGTCATTGAATGCCCCCCCGCGGCCGGCACGCGCTTCACCGTCGAACTCCCCACCCCTCCCGGATCCGTCCCGAATCTCCCATGACCGGCGACCCTGCTTCACCCGCTCCCGCCCACAGCGACCCCCACGGCCCGCGGGAACGCATCCTCGTCATCGAGGACGAACCTTCCATGCGCACCGTGCTCCACGACTGCCTCGCCCGGCACGGCTACCGCGTCTTCACCGCCTCCGACGGCGAGCGAGGCCTCACCCTCGCCACCGACGGCAAGCCCGACCTGATCCTTCTCGATCTCATGCTCCCCCGCCTCGACGGCTTCGCCCTCTGCCGTCACCTGCGGCGACTCGGCTTCAACAGCCCCATCCTCGTCCTCACCGCCCGAAGCAGCGTCCAGGATCGCGTCCGCGGCCTCGACCTCGGCGCCGACGATTACCTGGTCAAACCCTTCAGCCGCGAGGAACTCCTTGCCCGCGTCCGCGCCCTCCTGCGCCGTCGCGCCGCCATCACCGCCCCCACCCGGATCCGCTTCGGCCCCGTTCGCATCGACCTCGCGGCCCGCCGCGTCTGGCGCCACGACACCGAAGTCCCCCTCGCCGCCCGCGAATTCGATGTCCTCCGCCTCCTCGTCGAACGCGCCGGTCAGGTGGTTTCCCGTGACGAATTCCTCGATCGCGCCTGGGGCTTCACCCTCTTCCCCACCACCCGCACCGTGGACAAGCACATCGTCTCGCTCCGCCGCAAACTCGAGGAGGATCCCGCCCAGCCCATCTGGATCGTCACCGTTCACGGCGCCGGCTACCGGCTCACCCTCGACCCGGCGGCAGCCCCGGCCACAGCGACCCCAGCCGTCCCCGGCCCGGACGAAGCACCCGTCGGGCAACCCCCGGAAGTCTGAATCGCCCCCCGCACGGTTCGTCCCGCCCGCCCTTCGCGCCCCAGGTCACGCCACGGCAACCTGATCCCCCGCACGCTCCTGCCCCGCCGGCACCTCCGCCGTCAGGGCCCCCGTGCAACCGCTCCCGCACCCCGCCGTGCAGGCCAGACAGTGAATGCCCGTCCGGATCCGACCGCCCCGCAACCGCTCCGGCGTCCAGTCCCACAGGTAGCCGCCTTCCCCCGCCCCCAGGCCGAGCCCGAGCATCTGGTTGAAGTCGCAGTCGTACACCTCGCCCCGCCATCCCACGCTGAGCGTTGTCCGGCACATCAGGCCCTCCAGCGTCGCCGGGTTGAACCGGTCCCGCAGCAGATCGAGATACATCTCCCACCGTCCGGACCCCTTCAGCTCCTCGGCGAACCGGGCAATCGGCTGGTTGGTCAGCGTCAGCAACCGGGTGAACTCAATCCCATGCCGGGCGCGCAATTCCACCCGGTACTCCTCCTCCAGCTCCGCCTGCGGGGGCGGCAGCGTCGGCCCCAGCGGATTGAACACCAGCGCCAGCGGCAGCCGCGTCCCGTACCCGACCGCATTCAACCTCCGCAGCGCCCGGATGCTCTTCTCGAACACCCCGTCCCCCCGTTGCGCATCGACGTTCTCCCCCAGGTAACACGGCAGCGAGGCGATCACTTCCACGCCGTGCGCCGCCAGATACCCGGGCAGCCATCCGAACGACGCCGTCTCGAGGATGGTCAGGTTGTTCCGGTCGATGACGTGGCATCCCGCGCCCCGGGCCGCTTCGACCAGGTCCCGGAACGACGCGCACAACTCCGGCGCCCCTCCGGTCAGATCCACCACCGCCGGCCGATGTTCCCGGATCCAGTCGATCACCCGCCCCGCCACCTCCCGGCTCATCGTCTCCGTGCGCCACGGCGCCGCATCCACATGGCAATGCCGGCACGCCTGGTTGCAGACCCGCCCCAGGTTCAACTGAAGCGTGACCAACTCCGCACGCGGCGGCATCCCGCCGTGTCGGCCAACCATCTGCTCGAAGGATCTCATGCCCCGTGCCGCGACCCGCACCCTCGCGCGAGCCAGCCCCCCGACTCAAGCCCTCCGGAATGATGTCGGAGGGACGAGCTCCGCGAGTCCCCAATCCATGGCACCACTCCCTTGCAGCCTCGTGGAACTCGGCCCTCCGAATGCACCCCCTCGCTCCACCTTTCGGAGGGACGAGCTCCGTGAGTCCTCACCCCATCGCACCATTCCCTTGCCAGCCTCGCAGAGCTCGGCCCTCCGATTGCACCCCCTCGCTTCAACTCCCCCTTTCGGAGGGACGAGCTCCGCGAGTCCTCAATCCATTGCACCAACCCCTTGCAGCCTCGTGGAACTCGGCCCTCCGGATGCACCCCCTCGCTCCAGTTCCTTCATCGGATCTTCGTCCTTGCGTAGTCCTGCAAACGCACCGCCAGGTTGGGATAATGACCCAGAATCTCCCGATCCGTGGTTACCAGGACGACGCCCAGTCGCCGTGCCAGCGCCACGTATTCCGCGTCGTAGGCGGAGAGGGAACTCTCCTGAATCACGGCAAAGACCTCCTGGTCGGTCAATTCATGGGTCGTGACCGCCAGTTGCGCGTTCGCCGCGGCTGCCATGACATTCTGGAGCGGTTCCCCGCGGCGCAGATGGCCGGCGGCAATGCTGCGGAATTCGCTGCGGAACAACCGGGTCGCCTGCCAGTCCGGATCCCGTCTGCGTGCCCCCATCGCCAACGCGTGGTAGGCGTCCCTCTTCACGACCAGCCCGAAGAGCACGCTGACATCCACGACGATCATGGCCGACCGCCCTGGCGCAGCGCTTCCTGTTCCCCAGGTTCCAGTTGGGTTTGCCAGTCCACCGACTCGATGCGGCGCAGCAGCTCCGATTCCTGGAGCTGCGAGCGAAACGTGCGGGCACGTTCCTCCAGCCAGACGATGGCTTCCGCGTTCTGGCTGCGGCGGTTCAGTCGTGCAGACAGCTCCAGCGCGGACTTCACTTCCCGGGGGCATTCCTTGATGGTGAAACTCACGTTCACCGTTGCAACCTGAACGGTACCAAAATGGTTGTCAACGCCACCGCTCCCGTGCCTCTCCCCCTTTGGGAGGGACGAACTCCGCGAGTCCCCATCCCATCGCACCACCCCCTTCCAGCCGCCCTCACCCGCACCATCGCCCCAATCCCCTCGGTCTTGATCTTAATCTTAATCTTAATCTTGATCTTAGTCTCAATCCCATCCCCCTCCCCAGTCCCCCTGCGGCATTGGCGGTCCGGATCTGAAAATAAGCCGACCCGTTGATGCCCGGGTCCATCCCCGGATTGCTCTGGATCATGCGGTCTGATACAGCCGCCCGCGTGCAACCCCACTCCCCGCCCCCGGACGATCCCATGCATTCGGAGGCCTTCCTCCGATCCCTCATGCGACGGCAGCTCCAACTCTCCATCGCCTGCGCCCTCGCCTTCATGGTGATTCTCCTCGGACTGCCCCTCGCCAACTACTTCCTGCCCGACCTGATGGCCCGGCGCGTCTTCGGCGGGTACACCCTCTCCTGGTTCCTGCTCGGCCTCGGGATCTTTCCGGCCGTCTGGCTCATCGCCTGGATCTTCATCCGCCGCTCCATCGCCCTCGAGGAAACGGAAGTCGCCGAGGTCACCCGGGCCGGCGCACCCGACCGTCCCGCTTCCGGTCGCCCGAATTGACCCAGCCCCCTTTCGCCTTTCACCGACATGACTTTCGATCCCTGGATCCTGGGCTTCAGTGCGGTGACCGTCGTGGTCACCATCTGGATGGGCTTCTGGGCCGCCCGCAAGGCCCGTACCGCCTCCGACTTCTTCGTCGCCGGCCGCGGCGTCTCGGTGGGCTGGAACGCCTCGGCCATCTCCGGCGAATACCTCAGCGCCGCCAGCTTCATGGGC
Organism: Verrucomicrobiia bacterium; assembly: GCA_019634625.1. NCBI lineage: Bacteria > Pseudomonadati > Verrucomicrobiota > Verrucomicrobiia > Verrucomicrobiia bacterium. Next base: position 33,367 of record JAHCBA010000016.1, on the reverse strand, counting down.
ATCGCCGGCATGGTCATGTCCAGCGGTTATGACGCCCTCTGGTACCCGGTGTGCTACGCCTGCGGCTACCTGTTCCTGCTCCTCTTCATCGCCGGACCCCTCCGCCGCTTCGGAGCCTACACCATCCCCGACTTCGCCGAAGGCCGCTACGACTCGCCCCTGTTCCGCAAGATCGCCGTGGTCTTCGTGCTCTTCATCGGCTTCTTCTACACCATGCCCCAGATGAAGGGCGCCGGAACCACCCTCGCCTACATCTTTCCCGGCATGCCCTACTGGGCCGGCGTCGTCCTCGTCGGAGCGGTCATCACCCTCAACGTCGCACTGGGCGGCATGAAGGGCATCACCCTCGTCCAGGCCTTCCAGTACTGGCTCAAGATGTTTGCCATCGCCGTGCCCATCTTCGTCCTCCTCGCCGTGTACGGGCACTACGGACGCCAGCTCGCCGTGCAAGGCGCCGACGGAGCCCTCGCCCCCCTGGCAACCCCGACGGCCGAAGTCGCCACCCTCGGCAGCGCCGACCCGTCCGCCGCCACCCGTCTGCCGCTGCCCCAGGTGGCCCCTCCCGACGACACCTGGCTCCAGCCCTTCGGACCCCTCACCACCCGCGCCGCCCGAACCGCCGGCCTTTCTCCCGAGCAAGCCCGGCCTCTCGCCCTCCTCTACACCTACTCCCTCATCATTGCCCTCGTCTGCGGCACCGCCGGCCTGCCCCACATCCTGGTCCGGTTCTACACCAACCCCGATGGCGTCGCCGCCAAACGCACCACGATGTGGGTGATGATCCTCATCGGCGTGTTCTACGTCTTCCCGCCCGTGTTCGGCGTGCTCGGACGCAACCAGCTCCCCGAACTCTACACCGGCACCGGCGCCAAAGGCACCGACAAGGTCGTCCTCGAACTCCCCAAGATTCTCGACCGCCCCACCGTGCCCTCGGCCGTGGCCGGGCCCGACGCCTCCGCCACCCTGCTGACGGAGCCTCCTGCCGGAGCTCCACGCCGCTCTTCGTTCCCCTGGGGCTCGGTGCTCAGCGGCATCACCTGCGCCGGCGCCTTCGCCGCATTCATGTCCACCTTCTCAGGCCTCCTTGTCTCGATGACCGGCGCCCTGGCCCACGACGTCTATGGCCGCATCCTGCGCCCCTCCAGCACCCCCTCCGAACGGATGCGCATGTTCAAGGTCTTCGCCTGGCTCATCGGCGGCGTGGCGACGCTGCTCGGCTGTTTCGTCGAGCCGTTGCAGATCAACTTCATGGTCGGCCAGGCCTTTGCCATCGCCGCCGCCAGCTATTTCCCGCTCCTCTTCATGAGCGTCTGGTGGCGTGGCATGACCATGCGCGGTGCCGCCACCGGCATGCTGGCCGGAGGCATCTCCGCGGTCCTCGCCGTGTCGCTCACCAACTTCAGCGATCTCGGCTGGATCCCCATGCAGGGCTTCTGGGCCGCCCATCCCCTTCTCCGCATCCTCTGCGAGCAGCCCGCCATCTGGGCCGTGCCCGGAGCGATCCTCCTGATGATCGTGGTCTCCCGCGCCACCCGCCGCGAAGTCCCGTCCGACGTCCGCATGAAAATGCTCGTCCTCCACGCCCCGGAAACCCTCGGACTCAAGCAGGAATACATCCGCGACCACGAAGCCGCCCACTGAGCCCCCAACGCAGTCGGGACAATCCGGTCCCGGTTCCCGACGATTGCTTCCCGGGAATGGCCGCAAACTCCGTGCCTATGCACGGAGTTTGCGTCTCGATCAGCGACCCGACGCCGGTCAACCGTGCCGGCCCAGAAAGTTCGGACGCCGCGGACTTCCATCCGCGGCGTCCTGAGTTGCCCCTTCGGCGCCGGTCCCGTACGGGTCCGCCTGACTACGGATTCACCACGCGGTAATAGCGTTGGGTCGCGCCGATCGCGTCGGTCACGGTCTTGCGGGTGCCATCCCCGGCCACCGTCGAGTGCGACTGCCAGGCGGCATCGGACAGCGCCTCCTTGTACTGGACCCCGTGCGAGACGCCGGTCGTCGAGTCGAACTCGAAACGAATCTGCCCGCCCTCGATTCCCACGTTCAGCAACCGGACCCCCGATGCGGGCAGCACCGCGATCGTCGCGAGCTGGAATACCCCGATGAACCCGCCGCTGGCCGTGCCGCCTTCCGTTCCAAGAATCCGGATCCCGTCGATCCCCGTCACCGGAGGCGTCAGTTGGAACCGCGCCGTCACCGTCGTCGGAGCCCCGAACGCCACCTCCGGAAGGGCATGCCCGGTCAGCGCCTCCACGTAATCCGTCGTATGGGGCACCTCGGTCCACGACGCCCCGCCATCCGTGGTGATCTGCACCGTCGGGGCAATCAGGTCGGCCTCGTCCAGCGTGGTCCCCGCCCCCAGACCGCTGCCGTTGGGACCAAACCAGCCGCCGTCGAAGAAGGTCGCGTGCGTCAGCTCCAGCCGCTCGATGGGCCGCGTCATTGGCGTGTCCCAGACGATGCCGACAAAGCTGACCGTCCCAGGATTGCCGCCATTGAACGTGTCCACCCGGGTGGTGAGATTGCCGTCGTTGATCGAACTCGCGCCTCCCGCATTGAACACCGGGGTCCCCGGCTCACCATCAATGGCCTCCTTGGTCCCCAGAATGCCCCGTCCCAGCGGCGCCTGGTTGGCCGGGAAACTCGCGGGATCCTTCGGATCGGTCCCAAGGGCCACCTCCAGACCGTCGCTGAAGCCGTCGCCATCCGTGTCCGCCACCAGCGGATTGGTCCCATGGATCAGCACCTCGTCCCCGTCCGAGAGCCCGTCCCCGTCCGTGTCCGCCCGCAGCGGATCGGTGAGGTACTGCTTCACCTCCGCACCGTCGCTGAGACCGTCGCCATCGGTGTCCGCAACGCGGGGATTGGTCCCGGCCAGGAACTCTTCCAGGTTGGTCAATCCATCGTTGTCCGGATCCTCGCCGCTGTCGTCGATGCCCACGATCAGCCCATGCTGCCGCTCCCAGTCGTCGTTCATCCCGTCGTTGTCCGAGTCCGAAGCGAAGGCCTTGACCCGCAACTCAAACACCCCGATGAACCCGCCGCTGGCCGTGCCACCCTCCGTCCCGACCAGTCGCACCCCCGAGACCCCCTCCGCCACCGTCGCCAGCGTGAAGGTTGCGGTGACCGAACTCGGATTGGGCACCGTACCGCCGCCGATGCGATGTCCGGTGAGCCGTTCGATATAGTCCGAGGTGTGCGGCACCACGGTCCAGGTCGCCCCGTGATCCCGTGAGATTTCCACCCGGGGATCCACCAGCATGGCCTCGGTGAGAGCATTCCCTGCGCCCGGTCCAACCCCGTTCACCCCGAACCAGCCGCCATCGAGAAAGGTCGCCAGCGTCAGTTCCAACCGGCCCACCGGCCGTCCGGCATCCAGGGGTTCATCCCACACGATCCCGACAAAACTCACCGTCCCCGGCTGCGTGCCGTTCCAGGTATCCACCCGCGTGGTGTTGTCGTCGTCGTTGATGTTCGCCAAAACCCCCGCCTGGAAATGCGGCGTCTCGAGTTCGGGTCCGTCATCAATCGCCTCCTTGGTGCCCATGATCCCCGTCCCCTGCAGCGCCCAGTTGTCCGGGATGCTCGACGGATCCAGCGGATCACTCCCCATCGCCACTTCAAACCCGTCGTTGAACCCGTCCCCGTCGGTGTCCGGATTGCGCGGATCCGTTCCCCGCTGGAACTCCTCGAGGTTGGTCAACCCGTCTCCGTCCGGATCCTCCCCCGCATCGTTCACGCCGACATTCAGGCTGTGCTCCACCTCCCATGCGTCCGGCATGCCATCCCCGTCCGTGTCCACCGCCGGCGTCGCCTCCACCTCGAATTCGAACACCCCGATGAACCCGTTGCCATCCGCCGTGCCACCGTTCTCCCCGATCAACCGGATTCCATTCACCCGCGTGGCCGGTGTGTTCAGGTGAAAGGTCAGCACATTCCACGTCGGGTTCGGATTGCCCCCGCCGCCAATCGTGTGCCCGTCCATCAACGCCAGGTAGTCCGAGGTGTGCGCAACCGTGCTCCAGGTCTGCCCGCGATCCGTCGAAATCTGCACCGTCGGCTCGATCAGGTCCGCCGCGGTCAACAGCCCGCCCGCCCCCGGCCCGTTGTTCTGCGCCCCGAACCATCCCCCGTCCCCAAACGTCGCCATGTGCAAGGTCAGGGTCGTGATGGTGTCATAACGCATTCCGTTCCACACAATCCCCACGAAGCTGAACGCCTGCCCCATGTCCGTCCCGGCATTGCCGAACCAGTTGTCCACCCGGGTCAGATCGTTCCCGTCATTGATGTTCGCCCGCACGCCCCCGTTGAACCGAAGCGTCCCAGGCTCCGAATTCACCGCGCTGTTCACCCCCAGTATCCCCGTCCCCTCCAGTGCAATGTTCGCCGCCGACGCCGCAGCCCCCGTCCCAACCGCGCAAAGCCATCCCAGCGCCCACGCCTTCCATCCCCCGCCCGTCCTCCGAACCGGCGGACCCCCAAAACGGCATTGAATGCTGCACATCACGTCGGGTCCTCCGGCTGCAGTTCTGGTCTCCATGGCTTCCTTTTGGGATTACAACGGCAGGCTACCGCGACGGGAGAACATTAGAAAACAGATTTCTTCGAATTCCTCCCTCGAACCTAATATCGGAGGGACGAACTCCGCGAGTCCACAACCCATCGCTCCCCACCATTTCCCCCCTCCCCATTCCTCGTACTCAGCCCGAAGGGCGGTACTCGTCCTCGTCCTCGTCCTCGATCCCCCAGGCACACCGCTTCAAGCATCGCCCTCTCGCTGGCCCGATGGGTTCGATCGTGTTCGAACCTTCCATTCCGCGTGCGAACCCGGCTGGGCGATTACGATTACGATTACGATTACGATTACGATTACGAGTACGAGTACGATTACGAGGCCGAGGCCTGCTGCAGGAACCCGAGGTGCACCCTCTCGAAGGGGGTCTGATGGAGCGCACCAACGCGGATCACCGCAGAACTCCCCGTGATCCCGGGGATCCTCCGAGCTTCACCCTCGATCGGGTCCGAGAAACCCGCAGGGTTTCCAGAGATTAGCCGGGGGTCGAGCCCGGCTCCGCGGGTTCGACCCCCGGTCAGAAATCCCATCCCGCTCACGACCCCGCCAGGGGGTGCACACCCAACAAAAGATGGCCAACCCTGTGCCCCCCGCTTCCCACCCCACCAGAATGGTTGGGGTGTACACGCTTCAGCGTGAGCCTCCCAAACCACCCCGACACGCCAAAGCGTGCACACCCAACGAAAGGCGGCCAACCCCGTGCCCCCCGCTTCCCGTCCCGCCAGGATGGTTGGGTGTACACGCTTCAGCGTGAGCCTCCCAAACCACCCACGACCCCGCCAGGGGTCGCAGATCCCATCCCTCAATCCCCCAGGCACACCGCTTCAATCGTCCCCTTCCCGCCCGGTCCATCCCCAAACTGTTGATAACGATCCAGCGAATCGGAGGGACGAGCTCCGCGAGTCCACAACCCATCGCTCCACACCATTTCCCCCGTCCTCGGTCCTCGTACTCAGCCCGAAGGGCGGTACTCGTCCTCGTCCTCGTCCTCGAACCCCCAAACACACCCTTTCGATCATCGCCCTCTCGCTGGCCCGATAGGTTCGATCGTGTTCGGACTTTCCATTCCGCGTGCGAACCCCGCTGGGCGAGTACGATTACGAGTACGATTACGAGTAGGAGGCCCGCGGCACGATCCCGAGGTGCCCCCTCCAGAATCCCGTCGATCTCCGGGTTTGACCCCATCCTGCCTTTCTGTTGTATGGGCGCGCCGCTGGAGCGCCACGACGGCTTAACCCCCGCCCACGATCTCCCGCGGCACCGAACCCAAAAACCGATGGCCGAGGCCAACCCCAAACCGTTCTACGTCGGTGTCGATCTCGGAGGCACCAAGATCCTGGCCGGCATCTTCCAGCCCGGCCTCAAACTCATCGCCACCTCGAAATCGAGCACCAAGGCCGATCGCGGCCCCAAAGCCGTCATCGACCGCGTGGTCCGCACCATCCGCGACGCCGTGGACGAGGCCGACCTCGATATCAAGGCGATCGCGGGCGTCGGCATCGGCGCCCCGGGCTCGGTCCAGTCCGCCGAGGGCAAAATCCTCTTCTCCCCCAACCTCCCCGGCTGGTCGGATATCCCCCTGAAACGCGAACTCGAAAAGGCGCTCGGCCTGCCGGTCGAGGTGGACAACGACTGCAACGTCTGCACCCTCGGCGTCCACGCTGCGGAACTCGGCGGCAAACCCAGACACCTGGTCGGCATCTTCCTCGGCACCGGCATCGGCGCCGGCATCATCCTCAATGGCCGTCTCCACAGCGGATTCAACTGCACCGCCGGCGAGATCGGCCACATGGTCCTCGAAGTCGGCGGACCCAAGTGCGGCTGCGGCAATCGCGGCTGCTTCGAAGCCCTCGCCAGCCGCTCCGCCATCACCCGCCGCATCCTCGCCGCCATCAAGGACGGCCAGAAAACCATCCTCACCGACATGCTGGGCGGTGACCTGTCCGACCTCCGCAGCGGCGACCTCCGCAAAGCCCTCAAAAAAGGCGACAAACTGGTCGAAAAAGTCATCGAGGACGCCGCCGAGTACACCGGAATCGCCGTCGGCAATATCATCAATCTCATCGGCCCCCAGGTGGTCGTCCTCGGCGGCGGCATCATCGACGCCCTGGAGGACGAGATGATGGCCATCATCGTGGAAACCGCCCAGGACTACGCCATGACCGGCACCGCCAAGGGCGTCGAGATCGTCGCCAGCAAACTCGGCGACCACGCCGGCATCACCGGGGCCGCTGTCCTCGCCCGCGACCGCCCCAAACCCTGAGCCCGCTGAGCCCCCATCCCCCGCCCGCCCAGGCCCCTCCTCCCGTGGCATCCCCGAACCCCGCCGCTCCCTGCCGCGCGGTCCTCGATGTCGGCACCAATTCGGTCAAACTCCTCGTCGGCCGCGTCGCCGGCACTGCCGTCACCCCCCTCCACGAACGCGGCATCCAAACCCGACTCGGCGCCGGCCTCTTCGCCAGTCGCCGCCTCCTCCCCGACGCCATCGCCCGCACCGCCGACGCCGTCCGAACCCTCGCTGCGGAGGCCCGGACCCACCGACCCGAACGCCTCCGCCTCCTCGCCACCGCCGCCGCCCGCGAAGCCCTTAATCCCGAAGACCTCATCGCCGCCCTCCAGTCCGCCTGTGACGCCACCCCCGAGATCATCGACGGCGCCACCGAAGCCGAACTCGCCTTCCGCGGTGTCACCACCCATCCCGAACTCGCCGAACTTCCGCTCCTCGTCTCCGACGCCGGCGGCGGCAGCACCGAATTCATCGTCGGCCATCGCCGCAACGTGTCGTTCCGGCAAAGCTTCCCCATCGGCGCCGTCCGACTCCTCGAATCCCTTTCCCTCCCGGATCCGCCCAACCCCGACGACCTCGATGCCTGCCGCCAGACGCTCGATGCCCTCTTCGCCTCCCGGGTCATCCCGGCCCTCGCCCCGTTCCTGTCGGCCGACACACCGTCCTCCCCGCTCTCCCGGCCCTCGCCGCTCCGCTGGGTCGCTGTCGGCGGCACCGCGGTCATCCTCGCCCGTCTCCACCTTGCCCTGGACACCTTCGACCGCGACCGCATCGAATCCGTCCGCCTCGATCCCGCCACGCTTCGTTCCCTGACCGAACGCCTCTGGGCCATGCCGGTCGCCGATCGCCGCCGTCTCCCCGGACTCCCGCCGGAACGCGCCGACATCATCCTCACCGGCGCCGCCCTCTACGAGGCCGCCTTCCGGGCCCTCCGCCTGCCCGCGCTCCAGCCCAGCACCCGCGGACTCCGCTTCGCCGCCCTTCTCGATCCGCCATGAACCACCCCGCCGCCCTTGCCGAACTCCGTGCCGTCATGGACCGGCTCGAACCCGAGCCCGAACACACCCGCCACGTTGCCGCCCTCGCCGTCCGGCTCTTCGACCAACTCGCCCCCCTCCACGGTCTCGGCCCCGACCACCGCGTCCTTCTCGAAGGCGCCGGCTGGCTCCACGACCTGGGCTGGACCGTCAGCGAGGACGGCTCCGATCACCACAAACACTCCGCCCGCCTCATCCGCGAACAATCCTGGTCCCACCTTTCCGCACCCGACGTCGCCCGCCTCGCCCTCGTCGCCCGCTACCACCGCAAGGCCCTGCCATCCCTCGAGCACCGCGAATTCCAGGCCCTCCCCGCGACCGACCGCGACGAAGTCTGCAAACTCGCCGCCATCCTCCGCATCGCCGATGCCTGCGACCGCAGCCACCTCCAGGCCGTCCGCGACGTCCACGTCCGCATCCTCCCGGACTTCCTCGAATTCACCCTCGTCGCCACCGCCCCGCCCCTGCGGGAAATCGCCGGCGCCGGGAAGAAGGGCGACCTCGCCCGCCTGGTCTTCGAACGCAACCTCGCCTTCCGTCATGAGGCCGCCCCGGACACCCCTGCCGACGCCCGCCCGGTCACGCCGGAATCCCCAGCCCGTCCAGGCGCCGGTCCACCTCCTTGAGGTGGAACTCGACCGAACACAGCGCCTCCAGTTCCCCGGGCCCGAACCGCCCCGCCACCTCCGGATCCTCGCGCAACTGCCCCAGGAAATCCGCGTCGTCCCGCCCCGCGTGCTTCACCTCCCAGGTCCGCATCGCCTGGCGCTGCACCACCTCGTAGGCCTCCTCCCGGGTCAGTCCCTTCCGGATCAACGCCAGCAGCACCGTCTGGCTGTTCCACATTCCCAGGCTCGCCCCCAGGTTCTTCCGCATGTTCTCCGGGTACACCTGCAACCCCTCCACCAGCCGCCGGGTCAGCTCCAGCATGTAATCCAGCAGCGTGCATGAATCCGGGAAGATGATCCGCTCCACCGAACTGTGGCTGATGTCCCGTTCGTGCCAGAGCGCCACATTCTCCCACGCCGCCACCGCGTTCCCCCGCAGCACCCGCGCCAGACCCGTCAGCCGCTCCCAGTTGATCGGGTTCCGCTTGTGCGGCATCGCGCTGCTCCCCTTCTGGCCCTTCGCGAACGGCTCCTCCACCTCCAGCACCTCCGTCCGCTGAAGATGCCGGAACTCCACCGCCCACCGCTCGATCCCCGCCCCCACCAGCGCCAGCGCCCCCATGTACTCCGCGTGGATGTCCCGCGGCACCACCTGCGTCGCAATCGGCGCCGCCCGCAACCCCAGATCCCGGCACACCGCCTCCTCCACCGCCGGCGACAAATGCGCGCTCGTCCCCACCGCCCCGCTCAGCTTCCCCACCCCCGCCACCTCACGCGCCCGCCGCAACCGGTCCTCCGCCCGGCCCAGCTCGTCGTACATCAATCCCAGCTTCCACCCGAACGACGTCGGCTCCGCATGGATCCCGTGGCTCCGCCCGATGCACACCGTATGCGCGTGCTCCCGGGCCCGGCGTCCCACCACCGACCGCAACGCCTTCACCCCCTCCAGCAGCAGATCCGCGCTCTGCACCAGCTGCACCGCGAACGCCGTGTCCACCACATCGCTCGAGGTCAGCCCGAAATGCAGCCAGCGGCTCGCCGGATGCCGTATCCGCTCCGTCACCGCCGTGGTGAACGCAATCACGTCATGGTGCAGCGTCCGCTCCAGTTCCCGCTGACGCGCCACCAGCCCCGGAAGATCCGTCAACCACTCCTCCGCCCCCGCCTTCAGCCGTTCCCAGTCCGGCACCGGCACAATCCCCTCCCCCACCAGCGCCTCGCTCACCCTCAACTCGATCCGCAGCCAGATCCCCAGCCGGTTCTCGTCCGTCCAGATCCCCCGCATCGCGGGCCGTGAATAACGATTGATCACGCCGCCAGTCTGAAACCCGCCACTCCCGCCGGGAAGCGGGAACTCCCTGCCCCCCCCAGACACCCCGCCTGGATCGTCCCCTTCGCACCCGGCTCATCCCCAAATTGTCGGTGACAAACCATCGATTCGGAGGGACGAGCTCCGCGAGTCCACAACCCATTTCACCCCACCATTTCCCCCCTCCTCCGTACTCGTACTCAGCCCGAAGGGCGGTACTCGTCCTCGTCCTCGGTCCCCCAAGCACACCGCCTCGATCCTCGCCTTCTCCCCGGCCCGATGGGCTCGATCATGTTCGAACCTCCCATTCCGCATGCGAACTGGGCTGGGCGATTACGATTACGAGTACGATTACGAGTACGAGACCGAGACCCGCTGCAAGGACCCGAGGCGCACCCTCTCGAAGGAGGTCTGATGGAGCGCACCAAGGCGGATCACCGCGGACCTCCCAGCGATCACACAAATTCCGGGAGCTTCACCCTCGATCGGGTCCGAGAAACCCGCAGGGTTTCCAGAAATTAGCCGGGGGTCGTGCCCGGCTCCGCGGGTCCGACCCCCGGTCAAAAGTCCCACCCCCGCTCACGACCCCGCCAGGGGGTGCACACCCAACAAAAGACGGCCAACCCTGTGCCCCCCGCTTCCCACCCCACCAGAATGGTTGGGTGTACACGCTTCAGCGTGAGCCTCCCAAACCACCCACGACCCCGCCAGGGGTCGCAGATCCCATCCCTCAATCCCCTAGGCACACCGCTTCAATCGTCCCCTTCTCACCCGGCGCATCCCCAAATTGTCGGTGACGATCCAGCGATTCGGAGGGACGAGCTCCGCGAGTCCACAACCCCTTGCACCCCACCATTTCCCCCCTCCTCCGTACTCGTACTCAGCCCGAAGGGCGGTACTCGTCCTCGTCCTCGGTCCCCCAAGCACACCGCCTCGATCCTCGCCTTCTCCCTGGCCCGACGGGCTCGATCATGTTCGAACCTCCCATTCCGCATGCGAACTGGGCTGGGCGATTACGATTACGATTACGAGGCCTGCTGCAAAAAACTCAAATGCGCCCCAACAAAACCTGCCAACGCTTACACTGGATCCGCCGGCGGCGCCTCGGGCGGCTTCGGAGCCGGCGCCGGGCCGCCCCGCTGCTGTCCTGGCGGCGTCGGCACATGGATCACCGGCAGCGGCACCCGCAGCTTCATCACATCATCCACCAGCACCTCGATGTAGTAGGTCCCCGCCGTCTTGAACTCGACCTGCGTGAACAGCGTGACGTTGGTCGCATTGTGCGTCGCCTCCTGCAGCGCAAACCGGACCTGGCTCTGCCGCATCGCCGTCTCGTCCGGCGCCCGCAGGCACACCGTCTCTGTGAACTGGCCCACCCCCGCCGTCCACCGGTTGAACACGCACAACTTCAACGCCGTGATCGGCAACTGCGGCACCCGCACGTACGCGATGATCCCCAGCAAAATGAAATTGCCGCTGATTTCCTGCCGCACCTCGTCGCACAGCAGGGAGCATTGAAGATCGGGCAGTATCCGGGTCGCGTTCATAAGAAATTCCGTTCCATCCACATCCAAACCGCCGCCGCGGACCCCGCCGCGAACGCCCCGCCACCGTTTCACGCCCCCGCCCGCCTTGCCAATCCGGAACTTGCCCCGACCGCCCCCGCCCCCGCATCCCCGAATTATGGGTGAGGACGCAGCGATTCGGAGGGACGAGCTCCGCGAGTCCACCACCCATTTCACCCCACCATTCCCCCCTCCTCCATACTCGTACTCAGCCCGAAGGGCGGTACTCGTCCTCGTCCTCGATCCCGCAGACCCACCGCATCAAGCATCGCCTTCTCGCCCGGTCCATCCCCACGTTGTCGGTGACGATCCAGCGATTCGGAGGAACGATCTTCGCGAGCCCCCACCCGCACACCCGCCTCCGTCGGCATCCCCAACGCCACGGCCGAACCCCAACCACCCCTCACCACCCCCCCCAGGAGCCCCGAATCCGGCCAACCCAGTTCGCATAAGGAACTGTCGTAGAGCAGTCTACCACCACCACCCCCCCGCACCCATCAAAACCGCCACCCCCGCCCTCCCCTCCGACTCCCCGAAACCCAAGCCCGCCGATAACGTTATTCAACCCATTTTTTGTCGCATTTTTGGGGGATCTCCATGTCCGAAAGGCGCCAGCAGTTGACCGAATAGCAGAACATTAACAACCTGATTACATTGGCTCAGGGCGCCGGACCGATTAGTCTTCTTGGCCCGACCCCGCCGCCAATAAATTCTCGGAAGTACGACCGCATTGGCAGCATTGCAAGTGGTCCGTTTCCGACGGGCTACCCGGCGCGAGCCGGATTTAGTTCAACTTGGGAGCTGAAGTCGCTGTGGCCCTAAGTAAAATTCCTAGAGCGGCTCCGTGCGAGGAACTGGATTTCTGTGAATCGTTGGCGTGCAATGCGCTGCTCAGGGAGGCCGTGTTTGCCCACGCAAAGACGCGGGGAAGAGGAACGGGTGCCATTGGGTGGTGTCGCGGGAGCACGGCCTTCTGGAGGGAAAGGGCAAGGCGAGGTTTGTGGGATTCGAGTATTGCGGGGTTTTCTCTCTGTGCCTCCGCGCCTCCGTGCGAGGAACCGTCTTTCGTCTGAATCGTCGGCGTGGATTGCGGTGCGGAAGGTGGCCGAATTCTGGTTGCGCGAGGCGCGGAGGGGGAGACGAGAGGGATTGGCTTGGGGAGAGTGGTTCGATAGCGTGACGAAAACGTACCATCTATGAAATCGAAGTGGGTTCGTGTCTTGGTCTATCTCATGGTGGGATGCGTCGTCCTCGCGGGCACGGGGTACGGGGCGTACCGGGGGTACAAGTCGTGGCGCCAACATCGGTTCGTGAAGCAGGCGAAGGAATTTCTCGAGGAGGGACAGGAGCGGAAGGCGATGATCAGTCTGCAACGGGCGGTGCGCGCCAAGCCGACGGATGTCGAGGCGATTCGCCTGCTGGCGACGATGGCGGAGAAGGATCGGTCACCAGCGGCGGTGGTATGGCGTCAGCGGGTGGTCGATTTGGAGCCAGATTCGTTGACTGACCGGCTGGCGCTGGCCCAGACGGCGATCTCGTTTCGCGATACCGCCTCGGCGACGAACGCATTGGCCGGGGTAAACGACGCGGGGCGCAAGACGGTGGAGTTCCAGAACGTGGCTGGCGGGGTGGCGTCGGTGCTGGGGCAATTGGAGGAGGCGGAACGGTACTTCCTCGATGCGTCGCGGCTGGAACCTGAGAACCCAGTCATGCTCCTGAACTTGGCGGTGGTGCGGTTGCAGGGGACCAACACGCAGGCCCTCGCGGAGGCGCGTCAGGCGTTGGAGGGGATCACCGCGACGTCCACGAACTCGGCGTTGCGGTGTCGGGCGTACCGGGAGTTGGTGGGGCACGCGATGCGGATTGGGCAGACGAACAACGCCATCGCGCTCACGGACCGCCTGTTGGCGGAGCCCGAGGTGGCGTTCGGTGACCGGTTGTTACGCCTGGACGTGCTGGGGATGAACCGGAGCACGAATCTCGTCGAGGAACTCATGAGCACGCGCGCCCTGGCGACGAACTCGGTGGGGACGGTGAATCAGATGATCATCTGGCAGATGACCAGGGTGCCGCCGCGGCCGACGCTGGAGTGGGTCGGGTCGCTGCCCGCGGAGTATCGGACCAACGCCGGGGTGGCCCTGATGACGGCGGACCTCCAGGTGGCGGTGCAGGATTGGGAGGGGTTGAACACGTCGTTGGAGGCCCAGACCTGGGGGGAAATGGAGTTCCTGCGGCACGCGTTTCGGACGTTGGCCATGCGGAACCTGGGCCTGACCGGGGCGGCGGAGATCGAGTGGGGGTTGACCATGCGGGCAACGGGCTCGGATCGGGGGGCACTGAACATGCTCCTCCAGGCGGTGGCGCGCTGGCGGTGGGTGGACGAGATTCGGGAGATCCTAACGGCGTTGGTGAACCGGTATCCGGGGGAAAAATGGGCGGCCAGTCTGCTGACGCAGAATCTGTTCAACGAGGGGCGGACGCGGTCCTTGATGTCGTTGTTCGGGACCCAGCTAAGCGCGAACCCGAACGATCTGTCGATCAAGAACAACCTGGCGATGACAGCAATGCTGCTGGAGGCCAATGAGCTGCGACCGCATGAAATGGCGCGTCAGGTGTACGAGGCGGCGCCGACGAATGCCTCTTTCGCCTCGACGTTCGCGTATTCGTTGCATGTCCGGGAGCAGTCGGCGGAGGCGTTGCGGGTGATGGAGCAATTGGCGCCCGAACAACTGGAGCAACCCTCGATCGCGGCGTACTTCGCCTTGATCCTGCGGGCGAATGGGAGGGACGAGCAAGCGAGGCGATACCGCGAGTTGGCGGCGGAGGGGAAGTTCCTGCCGGAGGAGCGGAGGGTGTTGGGATTGTAGTAGGGGGATGGGGGGCAGTGGGGTCATGCCGGGGAGCGAGACGGGCGTCCTTTCATTGGGTCACCACGAGCGCACGAAGCGCACAAAGAAGGGAGCAGAAGGCGTTGGGATGGTGGATGTTCGGTTGAGTTGGACAGGCCGTGGCAGGGTCGCCACTGCCTTCCTCATCGTGCCCAGCGTACCTTCGAGGTGGGAAGTGAGGGGGATTGGGGGGGGCAGGTGGATGAGCGGCGGTGGGCTCGATGGCACGCACAAGAGCGCCATGGGACTGGCGCAGTCCAAAACCTGACGGGGGCAGTTTGCGTAACGCATTTGACTAGAGATACTTAGTAGTTTTGGGAGGGGTGGAGTGAAGGCTGGGAGAGGGGATTGCCGGTGCAATGGGCTCTGGGCGCACCGGTCGATAACGTTATTCGTAGCCGGTTTCGGCGTATTTTTGGGGGATGGCGATGTCCCAAAAGCGCCAACGTTTGACCGATAAAGGGTACCAAAGAGAATCGACAAGGGGCACCGGCGTAGGAGAATCGACGAGGAAACCGGTATAGTTGTTCGTCGTAGGCACGATGGCGACCGAACCGACTGTAAGCAAAACAATCAGCAAACACTATGAAAGTAGTATGAAGAAATACTTAATCCCCAAAACAGTCGGGCTCCTTGCAGCTGTAGGCCTTTTGGCCGGAGTGAGCATGAGTGCGAATGCAGCATGGTACTGGCAGAACATAACAGGCAATGGTACGGACATCGCATCACAACTTTCCATGGAGGTTGGCGGAAGTGGCAGCGCTCTCACATTGACGTTCAAGAATAATGTGGGCATCGCGTCGTCAATAACTGATATCTACATTGATGCTCCTCCGCCTGGGGGGGGAACTTCGCCTTCACCGTACTTTACGTCCGGCCCAACTTTTACTAGCAGCGCGGGTGTAAACTTCACCGTGGGCGCGGCTCCGCCCGATCTTCCTGGGGGGGGGGCGTTCAATTTTGTTGCCTCTTCTTCCGCTGATTCATCCGCGCCGCCTCCGCAAAACGGCGTGAATTCAGCTTCCGAGTGGTTAACATTGAGTTTTGTGTTAGCCGCGCCAACTACGGTAGATGATGTTATCGCCGCATTGAACAGCGGGCAATTCCGCGTTGGCTTGCACATTCAAGCGTTGCCTGGTGGTAAGTCTGACTCATATATGACGGTGGTCCCCGAACCCTCCACCTACATCGCCGGCGGCTTGGCCTTGCTGCCCTTGCTGTTCGGGTTGCGCTCCCGCTTCGGCAAGAAGGCCTGATTCCGTTCGATAGAACGTCCGTCACGCTTCGATCCAGTTCTTCAGCTCAAGGCCCTGAATGCCCCCGCATTCAGGGCCTTTTTCTTGGGTTCGGTAGCGGCATCCGGCTGACCGCTCCCCTCCATCCCGCACCCGCAGGGCCGGATCGCCACCCCGTTCGGTGTCCACGCTTCAGCGTGCCCGGCACACACTCATCCCGCTAAAGCCCACCCCCCAAACCCCACCCTCGATCCGCCAGCTCCATCCCGATCCGTCCCATCCGCCCCATCCGCCCCATCCGCGCCATCCTCCCCTTCAACTCACCCCCCTCTGACCCCTACTCGATCCCCGCCTCCTCGCCCCCGCCACTCCCCACCGGTTGCCCGAGCTGCACCGTCACCTCCCGGCACAGGTTCACAAACGTCTCCTCCGCCAGGTTCAGCGACCGCGACCGCCACCGCACGATCCCCCACTGGCGCCGCAGTTTCCGTCGCCCCAGCGACAACGCCACCAGCGTCCCCGCCCGCAGTTCGTCCCGGGCGATCCACGGTGCCAGGATGCTGATCCCCAGGTTCAGTTTCACCAGTTCCTTGATCGCCTCCATGCTCCCCAGCTCGATGAAGGTATTGAGGACCAGCCGTTCCTTCCGGAAATACTCGTCCACCAGCCGGAACGTGTAGCTGTTCTTCCCGTACAGAATGTAGTTCTGCGTCGGCACGTCCCGGCGGTCCACCGCCCCCGCCTGCGCCCACGCATGACGCGGACTGGTCAGGAACATCAGCTCGTCGGTAAACAGCGGATCGAACACCAGCTTCTCCTCCGGCTTCGGCTCCAGCGTCAGTGCCAGATCCACCCGCCCCGCGTGCAACAGATCCAGCATCTGCGCCGTGTCGGCCGGCACAATGGTGATCGCGTACTGGGCGAACCCCTCCTTGAACTCCCGCAACACCGTCGGGAGGATGTACGTGCACGCCGTCGTGCTCGCCGCCAGCCGCAACCGGCCCCGTCCCCACTTCCCCAGCCGCCCCAGCGATTCCCGCGCCTGATTCATCTCAGCGAGAATCTTCTCCGCGTGGTGCAGCAATTGTTCCCCCGCCAGCGTCAGGCTCACTTTTTTGCCCACCCTGTCGAAAAGCCGACACCCGACGTCCTCTTCCAGCGCCCGCATCGAGTGGCTGATCGCCGACTGCGACAAAAACAGCTCCCGCCCCGTCGTCGTGAAACTCCCCGTCCGCGCCAAGGTCGCAAACGCCCGAAGCTGCCGGCTGTCGAGCGGCGACCGGGTCCATGCACGCAATTCATCGTTCATCACAAAAACATGCTGAGCATTCATTGAGCCAGCCGGCTGCCGCTGGCATGACGACCGCTTGTCTCATGGCGCCGACGCACGTTGGCCAAAGATGAGCAGCCCGAGCCGTCAACCCAGTCCCCCGCCCCGCCGCCCCGCCGGCGAATGGACGCTCGGCTATGTCCCGCTCACCCACGCCGCCCCGCTGCTCGCCGCGCAACACCTCGGTCTCTTCGCCCGCCACGGACTCCGCGTCCGCCTCTGCCGCGAGATCGGCTGGGCCACCATCCGGGAAAAACTCCTCAGCGGCGAACTCGACGCCGCCCAGGCGCTGGCCCCCATGCCCCTCGCCATGACGCACGGCCTCAATTCCGCCCGCGTCGATTGCCTCACCGCCCTCGTCCTCAATCGCCATGGCAACACCGTCGTCCTTTCCCGACGCCTTCCCGTTCCCGACGCCGCCACCCCCGGCTGCCCGCAACTCCCGGAGCGGTCCGGCGAGGAACCCTACACCTTCGCCGTCGTCTATCCGCACTCGACGCAGTCCTTCCTCTTGCGCGCATGGCTCCGGCAAGCGGGTCTCATGCCGGACCGCGATTACCGCCTGGTGGTCGTCCCGCCCCCGCAGGTGGTCAGCCACCTCAAGGCGGGCCACATCGACGGATTCTGCGTCGGCGAACCCTGGGGTTCGATGGCCGCCCGGTCCGGTGCCGGCTTCATCGCGGCGCTCTCGGCCGACCTCGCACCCGGCCATGCCGAGAAAGTGCTCCTCGTCCGTCGCGACCGGGCCGAGCAACGCCCGGAGGAGCACCAACAACTTATCCGGGCCCTGTTGGACGCCTGCGCCTGGTGCGCCCATCCCGCCCATCACGAGGAAGCCGTCAGCCTGCTCGCCAGCCGGAATGGCCTCGCCCTGCCCCCCGAAGTCCTCCGCCCCGCACTGACCGGTCTCCTGAACCTCGGGGCCGGCCGCTCGGCCCATCGTCCCGACGTCCTGACCTTCCACGGCCCCAAGGTCAACCGGCCCACCCTCGAAGACGCCGCCTGGCTCGCCCGCCAATTGGATCTCCCCGTCGATCCCGATCTCCTCAGCCGCCTCTACCGAACCGACCTCCACGACGCTGCCATCGCGGGCTCGAGCCCGGTCCCGGTCCCCGATTCCGAACCCGGCCCCGAAGCCGCGGTCGGAGCCGGCCCCGTGACGGTCGCCCACCCTTAACCCCCTCCCCACACCCCAGACCCTATGATCCGTTCCCTCATCACCCTCGCCCTGCTGGCCCTTGTCTCCACCGTCTCGCCGGCCGCGCCGCTTCCCGAAAAGCCCGACCTCAAGTTCGGCTTCATCAAACTCACCGATTGCGCCCCGCTCGTCATCGCCAAGGAGAAGGGCTTCTTCGAAGACGAGGATCTCTACGTGACCCTCGAGGCCCAGGCGAACTGGAAGATCCTCCTCGACCGCGTCATCTCCGGCGAACTCGACGGCGCCCACATGCTCGCCGGCCAACCCCTCGCCGCCACCATCGGGTACGGCACCCGCGCCCACGTCGTGACCGCCTTCAGCATGGACCTCAACGGCAACGCCATCACCGTGTCGAAGGACGTCTGGGCCCGCATGCAGGCCGCCAATCCCGCCCTGCGTTCCCCGCGTCCGCCCCGCCCCATTCGCGCCGAGGCCCTTCGTCCCGTGGTCCAGGAATTCAAGGCGTCCAGTCAGGCCCTCCGCCTCGGCATGGTCTTCCCCGTCTCCACCCACAATTACGAACTCCGCTACTGGCTCGCCGCCGGCGGCATTCATCCCGGCTACTACACCCCCACCGACACCACCGGCACCCTCGATGCCGATGTCCTCATCTCGGTCACACCCCCGCCCCAGATGCCCGCCACCCTCGCCCAGGGCACCATCCACGGCTACTGCGTCGGCGAACCCTGGAACCAGCAGGCCGTCCTCCGCGACATCGGCGTCTCGGTCATCACCGACTACGAAATCTGGCGCAACAACCCCGAAAAGGTCTTCGGCGTCACCGCCGATTGGGCCGCCAAAAATCCCCGCACCCACATCGCCGCGGTCAAGGCCCTCATCCGCGCCGGACAATGGCTCGACGCCTCCCCCGCCAACCGCCGTGAAGCCGCCCGCCTCCTCGCCCGCTCCGAATACGTCGGCGCCGACGTCGCGGTCATCGCCAATTCCATGACCGGCACCTGGCAGTATTCGAAGGACGACAAACGCGATCTCCCCGATTTCAACGTCTTCTTCCGGCACCACGCCACCTACCCCTTCTACTCCGACGCGGTCTGGTACCTCACCCAGATGCGCCGCTGGGGCCAGATCGCCGAACCCCAGCCCGACGCCTGGTACCACGAAACCGCCCGCAGCGTGTACCGCCCCGACATCTATCGCGCCGCCGCCGCCGAACTCCTCGCCGAAGGCGTCCTCACCCGGGCCGACCTCCCCGACACCGACGGCTACAAGCCCCCCACCGACGCCTTCATCGACGGCGTGACCTACGACGGACGCCATCCCAACGCCTACCTCGCCCGTTTCCCCATCGGCCTCAAGGACACCACGGTCGCCGCCCGCTGAACCCCCTCCCGCATCCCGCACCCCTCCCCGCCTCCTCAACGCGCCCCCCATGTCGCCCACCGATCCCCATCCCGCCGTCCTCACCCTTGAACGCTGGGCCCGGAAGGCGTTCTTCACCGTCGGACTGCCCCTCCTCGCCTTCGTCCTCTTCCTCGGCGCCTGGTCCTGGGTCGCCGCCCGCATCGAGGTCGGCTTCGGCAAGCTCCCCGGCCCCCGCGCCGTCCTCACGGAGGTCGGCAATCTCTGGGAGGACCACCAGGGCGAACGCGAAAAGGCCGTCGCCTTCCAGAAACGCCAGGAGGAACGCAAGGCCCGCCTCCTCGCCGACAATCCCGACGCCCCCTGGACCGACCGCAAGTACGCCGGCAAACCCACCTACCTCGACCAGATCCTTACCAGTCTCAAAACCGTCTTCGCCGGGTTCCTGGTGGCCTCCCTCATCGCCGTGCCGCTCGGCATCGTCTGCGGACTCAGCCGCCCCTGCCACCTCGCCCTCAACCCGCTCATCCAGATCTTCAAGCCGGTCTCGCCCCTGGCCTGGCTGCCCATCGTCATGATCCTGGTCAGCGCCCTCTACAACCCCTCCCAGCCCCTCTTCGAAAAGGCCTTCCTCAGTTCCGCCTTCACCGTCGCCCTCTGCTCCCTCTGGCCCACGCTCATCAACACCTCCGTCGGCGTCGCCTCCATCGAGCAGGATTACCTCAACGTCGCCCGCGTCCTCAAACTCGGCTGGTTCCAGACCATCACCCGCATCGTCCTGCCCGCTGCCCTCCCCATGATCTTCACCGGTCTCCGCCTCTCCCTCGGCGTCGGCTGGATGGTCCTCATCGCCGCCGAAATGCTCGCCCAGAACCCCGGCCTCGGAAAATTCGTCTGGGACATGTTCCAGAACGGCAGCAGCCAGACCCTCGCCCAGATCATGGTCGCCGTCTTCACCATCGGCCTCATCGGCTTCGGTCTCGACCGCCTCATGCTCTCCCTCCAACGCGCCGTCAGCTTCGGCGCCACCCCCCGCTGACCATGGCCCTCCTCGAACTCCGCGATGTCCGCAAAGGCTTCGGCCCCGCCGATCGCACCGCGCCCGTCCTTCGCGACATCCGCCTCTCCGTGACCGAAGGCGAGTTCGTCGCCATCGTCGGCTACTCCGGTTCCGGCAAAACCACCCTCCTCAATCTCATGGCCGGACTCTCCCGCCCCGACGCCGGCTCCGTCCTCCTCAAGGGCATCCCCAATCCCGGACCCGGACCCGACCGCGCCGTGGTCTTCCAAAACTACTCCCTCCTCCCCTGGCTCACCGTCGCCGGCAACATCGCCCTCGCCGTCCATCGCGTCTTCCCCCACTGGCCCGCCGCCCGCCGGCAGGAACAGATCGACCGCCACATCGACCTCGTTCACCTCACCGCCGCCCGCGACAAACGCCCCCACGAACTGTCCGGCGGCATGCGCCAGCGTGTCAGCCTCGCCCGCGCCCTCGCCACCGATCCCGGCATCCTTCTCCTCGACGAACCCCTCGGCGCCCTTGACGCCCTCACCCGCGCCACGCTCCAGGACGAAATCGCCCGCCTCGGCCGCCGGCAGGGCAAGACCGTCGTCCTCATCACCAACGATCCCGACGAAGGCATCTACCTCGCCGACCGCATCATCCCCCTCACCGCCGGCCCCGCCGCCACCCTCGGCCCGTCCATCACCATCGATCTCCCCCACCCCCGCGACCGGCGCGCCCTCAATCACGACCCGCACTTCAAGTCCGTCCGCAAACAGGTGATCGAGTTCCTCCTCGATTCCGGCGGTCGCACCCGCTCCGCCGTCACCCGCCGCGTCGTCCTCCCCGACATCGAACCCGAGGATCTCAACCGTCCCCGCCCCATCTTCGGCCCCGGCCGCGGCCCGCGCCGCCGAAGCGAGGAACACCGCGAAACCGTGGAGGTCCAATGAGCGCCCACGTCGAACTGTTCAACCTCACCAAGTCCTACCCGTCCCCCCGCGGCCCCGCGGTCATCGTCCGCAATTTCAATCTCCACATCGCCCGCGGCGAGTTCGTCTGCCTCATCGGTCACTCCGGCTGCGGCAAGTCCACCGTCCTCTCCATGCTCGCCGGCCTCAACCCGCCCACCTCCGGCGGCATTGTCCTGGCCGGACGCGAACTCACCGGACCCGGGCCGGATCGGGGCGTGGTCTTCCAGTCGCCCTGCCTCCTCCCCTGGCTCAGCGCCTTCGACAACGTGATGCTCGGCATCAACCAGGTCTTCTACACCGCCAGCCGCGCCGAACGCCGCCAGATCGCCGAATACTACCTCACCCTCGTCGGACTGGCCGATGCCATGCACCGGCGCCCGCGCGAATTGTCCCAGGGCATGCGCCAGCGGGTCGGTATCGCCCGCGCCTTCGCCCTCCGCCCGCGCATGCTCCTCCTCGATGAACCGTTCGGCATGCTCGACGCCCTCACCCGCATGGAACTCCAGCAGGTCCTCCTCGACCTCGAATCCCGCAATCCCCTCACCGCCCTCATGGTCACCCACGACGTCGATGAGGCCCTCTTCCTCGCCGATCGCGTGGTGATGATGACCAATGGCCCCGCCGCCGAAGTTGGTGACATCCTCGAGATCCCGTTCCCCCGGCCCCGCCATCGCCGCGCCGTCCTCGAACACCCCGACTACTACCGCCTCCGCGAACACCTCATCGTCTTCCTCAACGAACGCGCTCACCACCGCCCCTCCGCCCCGCCCACCCCGGAGATCCCCAATCCCTCTCCCCCTGACCCGGCAACCCCGACCCGGACCCCCTCCCCACCCCCGCACGTCCCTCTTGCGGCCCGCCCCATGCCCGTCGGACCCTTGACGCACCTCAACGCGCCTTCCAAGCCGCACCCCCAGGCTGGTTGAGGTCCTTCAATCCACCATGAAAACCCATACCCGCATCTCCACCGCCTCCCTCACCCTGGCCCTGACCGCCGTCGGCGTCTCCGGCGTCTTCGCCCAGGCCCGCCCCTACGCCATGCCCGGCACCGCCCTCCCGGTCCCATCCGTCCCATCCGTCCCATCCGTCCCTTCCGCCCCATCCACCCCCGACACCCCACCCGCTCCCGCCCCCGCCCCCGGCACCCTCAACCGCCTCTTCAACACCGACCTCCCCGAGGCCCTCGGCAACAGCCGCCTTTCCCTCGATGCCCGGCTCCGCTGGGAATACGCCGATCAGGACGCCGTCGGCGGCGGGCCGGGCCCGCGTCACTCGAACGCCACCACGCTCCGCACCCGCTTCGGCCTGACCACCGGCTCCTTCCACGGCCTCCAGGCCATGATCGAGGGCGAAAACATCACCGCCCTCGGACCCAGTCACAATTACAACGCCGCCGGCTCCAACGGGCAGCCCGACCGCACCGTCATCGCCGACCCCACCACCACCGAACTCAACCAGGCCTGGGTGAGTTACCGGCGCTGGGACACCACCCTCAAGGCCGGTCGTCAGCGCCTCGCCCTCGACAACCATCGCTTCATCGGGGACGTCGCCTGGCGCCAGAACATGCAGACCTTCGATGCCGTCGGTCTCGAAAACAAATCCCTCCCCGATCTCACCCTCTACTACGCCTACCTCTGGGACATCCACCGCGTCTTCGGCGATGTCTCGGGTCTCCCCGCCGCCAATCGCGACCTCGACTCCGATTCCCATGTCGTCAACGCCTCCTGGTCCGGATGGAAGTACGGCCGCCTCACCGGCTATTCCTACCTCCTCGACCTCGAAAACGACGCCCCCGCGTCCCGCAACCTCTCCACCGCCACCTACGGCGCCTCCTTCGCCGGTCATGCCCCGCTCTCCGACACCGTCACCCTCGGCTACCGCGCCGAGTTCGCCTGGCAATCCGACTACGGCGACAGCCCGCTCGACTACGGGACCGAGTACTACAACGTCGAGGCCGGCGTGACCGTCAAGCCGGTCGCTCTCGGCGTCGGCTACGAGGTGCTCGGTTCCGACAACGGTCAGGGCTTCAAAACACCCCTCGCCACCCTCCATGCCTTCAATGGCTGGGCCGACGTCTTCCTCAACACCCCCGGCAACGGGCTCCGCGACTTCTACGCCTTCGCCCAGGTGAGCGTCCTCCCCGACCTCCCGATCCGCTTCGTCTTCCACCAGTTCCACTCCGAAACCGGCGGCGCCAACTACGGCCAGGAATACGGCGTCCTCGCCACCAAACGCTTCGGCAAACACTGGCTCGCCCTCGCCAAATACGCCCACTACGTCGCCGACGAAGGGCCCTACGCCAACACCGAACGGTTCTGGGTGGAGATGAACTTCACCTTCTGAGCCGTCCGGTGTCCCCCTCCCCTTGACGCCCGCGCCCTCCAGCCCCAGCACCGCCCCGCGGACGCTCCTCGACGACCTGCTCCGGGACCAGGGGGACCTCTCGGCCGTGGCCCGCTTCGCCCGCTGGCACGAACGCGCCCCGGCCGAACCCGACCTCGCCCGCCACTACCGCGCCCTCATCCCCCTCACCCGCCCCCGCCCCGGCGAACAGTACGGCTTCGAAGTCGATCTCGACGCCTGCTCCGGCTGCAAGGCCTGCGTCACCGCCTGCCACGCCCTCAACGGCCTCGACGATTCCGAAAGCTGGCGCCGCGTCGGCCTTCTCGTAGGCCCCCCTTCCGTCCCTCCCCCAATCGCGCAACCCGCCCACCCCCGCCAATCCGCCCACTCCGTCCAGCCCGGTTCCCCCACCCCGTCCGCCCCGCTCCTCCAGCACGTCACCGCCGCCTGCCATCACTGCCTCGAACCCGCCTGTCTCCACGGCTGCCCCGTCCTCGCCTACGACAAGGACCCCGTCACCGGCATCGTCCGCCACCTCGACGACCAGTGCATCGGCTGCTCGTACTGCGTGATGATGTGCCCCTACGAGGTGCCGCAGTACTCGCCCCGCCTCGGCATCGTCCGCAAGTGCGACCTGTGCCAAGGCCGCCTCGCCGACGCCGAAGCCCCCGCCTGCGTCCAGGCCTGCCCCACCGAAGCCATCCGCGTCCGCCTCGTGGACCGCACCCAGCTCGCCGCCTCCTGGCTCCTACCTGCCCCTCTCCCTTCCGGAGGGACTTCCGGAGGGACGAGCTCCGCGAGTCCTCACTCCATCGCTCCAACCCCCTGCGGCCTCGCAAAACCCAGCCCTCCGATCGCACCCCCTCCGCTTCCCTCCGCAACGCCTCCCAACCCCTTCCTCCCCGCATCCCCCTCCCCCACACTCACCCTCCCCACCACCCGCTACCTCTCGCGACGCCATCGCCTTGACCACGCCCGCGCCGCCGACGCCCACCTCGTTCAACCCGCCCCCGCCCACCCCTCCCTCGTCGCCTTCCTCACCCTGAGCCAGCTCTCCGTCGGATGGCTGACCCTCCACGCCCTGCTCTCCCTCCTCCCATCCCCTGCCGCGGTCCCCGTCTCCCCCGGCCCGATCCTGCCCATCCTCCTCCTCCAACTCGTCGCCCTCGCCCTCGCCACCCTGCACCTCGGCCAACCCCTCCGCGCCTGGCGCGCCTTCCTCGGCTGGCGCACCTCCTGGTTCAGCCGCGAAGTCATCGCCTTTGGCGCCTATGCCGGACTCCTCACCGCCACCGCGTTCGCCTCGTACTTCCCCGCCTTGGCCCCATGGACACCTGGGCTCACCGCCGCCACCGCCGCCTGCGGCCTCGCCGGCGTGGTCAGCTCCGCCATGATCTACGCCGCCACCCGTCGCCGCTTCTGGAACCTCCCTTCCGTTGCCGGCCGATTCCTCGGCGCCACGCTCGCCCTCGGCGCCACCGCGGTCCTCGCCGGGTCCCCCGCCGAATCACCGCTCACCCGGATCCTCGCCTCCCTCGCCCTGGCCGGCATCGCCCTCGGGGCCGCCGCGGAATGGATCCCGTTCCGGCGTCGCCCTCCGTCCGACCCCGAACTCGCCCGCAGCGCCGCCCTCCTTCGCGCCCCTTTCCTCGGACTCTGGACCGCCCGCGGGATCGCCGCCGGCCTCGCCACCACCGGCCTTGCCACCGTTCTCGCCGGCGCCACGCCCCTCGTCGCGTGGCCGATCCTCCTCGCCCTCGCCCTCGGAATCGTCCTCGAACGTCACCTGTTCTTTGTCGCCGTCGCCCCCGACCGCATGCCCGGAGGAATCGCTTCGTGAACCTCTCCCCAACCCAGCCCCCGACCTCACCGCCCCGCCCGACCGGCCCGCTCGCGCTCCTCCGCCGCTGGGACGGCTCGATGACCCGCGAACTCGCCCGCACCGCGCCCACCGGCGGACTCGGCCAGCTCCCCGAACGCCTCGCCCCCCAGGCAACCACCGATCTGATCTGCGGCTTCTGCGCCACCGGTTGCAGCCTCCGCGTCCACCTCCGCGATGGCCACGCCGTGAACCTCTCCCCAACCCCCGACTACCCGGTGAATCTCGGCATGGCCTGCCCCAAAGGCTGGGAAGCCCTCACCCCGCTGGCCGCCCCGGATCGCGCCGTCACCCCGCTCCTCCGCGACGCCACCGGCACCCAGCGCCCCGTGTCCTGGGACGTCGCCATCGACACCTTCGTCCACCGCTTCCGCGACACCCTCGAACGCCACGGCCCGGAAAGCATCGCCTTCCTCGGCACCGGACAAATCTGCACCGAGGAAATGGCCCTCCTCGGCGCGCTCTTCAAATTCGGCATGGGCGGACTCCACGGCGATTCCAACACCCGCCAGTGCATGGCCACCTCCCACGTCGCCTACAAGGAAAGCTTCGGCTTCGACGCCCCCCCCTACACCTACGCCGATTTCGAGGCGTCCGATGTCCTCGTCTTCCTCGGCTCCAATCTCGCCATCGCCCATCCCATCCTCTGGCAGCGCGTCCAGCGCAACCCCCATCGCCCCGCCCTCCTCGTCATCGATCCGCGCCGCACCGAAACCGCCAGCGCCGCCACCCAGCATCTCGCCCTCCGCCCCAAGTCCGATCTCGTCCTCCTCTACGGCCTTGCCCATCTCATCATCGCCTCGGGCTGGCACCAACCCGCCTTCATCGAAGCCCACACCACCGGCTTCGCCGGGTTCCGCGAGTTCGTCCGCGAGTTCACCCCGGACCGCGTGGCCGCCGAGACCGGCCTGACGGTGGGCACGCTCTTCCGCGCCGCGGAGACCATCGGACGCGGCCGCGCCGTGAGCTTCTGGTGGACCATGGGGGTCAACCAGGGCCACGAGGCCGTCCGCACCGCCCAGGCCGTCATCAATCTCGCCCTCATCACCGGCAACATCGGCCGCCCCGGAACCGGTCCCAACTCCATCACCGGCCAGTGCAATGCCATGGGCTCCCGCCTCTTCAGCAACACCACCAGCCTCCTCGGCGGTCGCCGCTTCGATCAACCTGCCCACCGCGCCGACGTCGCCCGCCTCCTCGGCTTCCCCGAGTCCTCCATCCCGTCCCAGCCGTCCCTCGCCTACGACCAGATCCTCGACCGCGTCGCCGCCGGCCAGATCCGCGCCCTCTGGATCATCGCCACCAACGGCGCCCATTCCTGGATCGACCGCGCCGCCTTCCGCCGCGCCCTCGAACGCCTCGACTTCCTCGCCGTCCAGGATCTCTACCCGTCCACCGACACCGCCCAACTCGCGCATCTCGTCCTCCCCGCCGCCGGCTGGGGAGAAAAGGACGGCACCTTCATCAACTCCGAACGCCGCCTCGGCATCGTCCGCAAAGTCGCCCGCGCCCCGGGACAGGCCCTCTCCGATTTCGCCATCTTCCGCCTCGTCGCCGACCGCTGGGGTTGCGGACCGCAATTCGCCGAATGGACCTCCCCCGCCGCGGTGTTTCGCATCCTGCAACGCCTCTCCGCCGGCCAACCCTGCGACTTCACCGGCATCCGCGACTACGACCACCTCGCCGACTCCGGCGGCATCCAATGGCCCTTTCCCCAACCCGAAGGCGCCCCGCCTCCCGACCCCTCCCAACCCGCGTCCCCCTCCAGCGAACGGCGCCTCTTCGCCAACGGCCGCTTCTTCACACCCGACGGCCGCGCCCGCCTCCTCTTCGAGGCGCCACGACCCGCCCCCGAATCCCCCGACCGCAACTACCCGCTCATCCTCCTCACCGGCCGCGGCACCTCCGCCCAATGGCACACCCAGACCCGCACCGGCAAATCCGCCATCCTCCGCCAGCTCCACCCCCGGCGCTGCTACCTCGAAATCCATCCCGACGACGCCGCCCAGCTCGGCGTCACCCCCAACGCCGAAGTCACCGTATCCTCCCGCCGCGGATCCCTCACCGCCACCGCCTTCATCGTCGCCACCGTTCAACCCGGCCAGGTCTTCCTCCCCATGCACTACCCCGAAGTCAACCGGCTCACCCTCCCCGCCTACGATCCCCACTCCCGCCAACCCGCCTACAAACACTGCGCCGTCACCGTCACCCCCCTCCCCCCCTCATCGGGGTCACATCTCTGAATTTGACATTTGCTCCCCCCCCGAAGTCCCCCCCCCTTCGTCAATCTCCACCCTCCACCCTCCACCCTCCACCCTCCACCCTCCACCCTCCACCCTCCACCCTCCACCCTCCACCCTCCGTCTTCAGGTTTCAGCCTTCAGGTTTCAGCCTTCAGATCCCCCTCCCATGCCCCTCTCCACCTTCAACCCCGAACAAAAAGAATACCTCACCGGCTTCCTCGCCGGCATCGCGCAGCGCCAGCTCTATCCCTACGTCGGTGCACTGCCCGATACCGGCACCCTGACGGACAACTCCAACCTCGGCGGACCCAACCTCGCTGCGCCCGCCGAGGAAACCGTCCATGGCACCCCGATCTCCGACCTCACCCGCCAGGAACTCTGGAAGCGTGAACTCCACGGACTCGACGCCTGGGATCGCCTCCTTGAACACGCCGAACAGAACCGCTTCCCCGACGCCGCCGACACCTTCCGCTTCCGGTACCACGGTCTCTTTTACGTCGCCCCCGCCCAGAACAGCTTCATGCTCCGCTGCCGCATCCCTGCCGGCGAACTCACCGCCGCCCAACTCACCGGGCTGGCCGCACTCAGCGACGACTTCGGCGACGGCAAGGCCGCCGTCACCACCCGTTCCAATCTCCAGATCCGCGGCATCGCCCCGCGCCATCTCGTCCAGGTCGTCACCCGCCTCCAATCCCTCGGCCTCACCTCCCGCGGCTCCGGCGTGGACAACGTCCGCAACATCACCGCCTCCCCCACCGCCGGCTTCGACCCCCAGGAACTCCTCGACACCCGCCCCTACGCCCACGCCCTCCACCACTACATCCTCAATCACCGCGACCTCTACGACCTTCCCCGCAAGTTCAACGTCGCCTTCGAGGGCGGCGGATCCATCGACACCGTCGCCGACACCAACGACATCGGCTTCATGGCCGTCACCGTCCCTCCGGACACCACCGGCACCCCCCTCTCCGACCCCGCCCCCATCCCCCTCGAACCCGGCGTCCACTTCCGTCTCGAACTCTGCGGCATCACCGGCCATCGCCAGCTCGCCACCGACTCCGGCCTCGCCATCCCGCCCTCCCAGGCCGTCGCCGTCGCCGCCGCCATGATCCGCGTCTTCATCGCCCATGGCGACCGCACCGACCGCAAGAAGGCCCGCCTCAAGTACCTCGTGGACCGCTGGGGCATCCCGAAATTCCTCGAGGAGACCCAGAAGAAGCTCGCCTTCCCCCTTCTTCGCGTCCCCCTCGATCGCTGCCAGCCCCGTTCCCCCGCCATCAAACACGGTCACCTCGGCACCTATCGCCAGCGCCAGCCCGGCCTCAACTACCTCGGCGTCGTCGTGCCCGTCGGCATCCTCACCTCCCGCCAGATGCGCCGCCTCGCCGACCTCGCCGCCAACTACGGCAGCGGACATCTCCGCCTCACCCCCTGGCAGAACGTCCTCATCCCCGATCTCCCCGACGCCTTCGTCCCCACCGTCCAGCGCCAGCTCGTCCGCATCGGACTCCATCACCGCGCCGAAAGCGTCACCGGCGGACTGGTCGCCTGCACCGGCAACGCCGGCTGCCAATGGGCCGCCACCGCCACCAAGGCCCATGCCCTCGCCCTCGCCCGGCACCTCGAACCCCGCGTCGCCCTCGACCGCCCCATCAACATCCACCTCACCGGCTGCCCCAATTCCTGCGCCCAACACTACGTCGGCGACATCGGCCTCCAGGGCGTCAAGGTCCCGTCCGGCAGCGCCACCGCCGAAGGCTACCACGTCGTCCTCGGCGGCGGCACCGGCGCCGAAAGCGGCATCGGCCGCCAGGTCTTCACCGCCCTTCCCTTCGAACAGATCCCCCCGCTCCTCGAACGGCTCCTCCTCCACTACCAGGACCGGCGCCACCCCGGCGAATCGTTCATCGAGTTCACCCGGCGCCACGACCTCGACGCCCTCCAGCAAATGGCTTCCTGATCCCGCGCCGTCTCCGACCCTCCCCACCTCCCCCCATACCCAAACCCCAACCCCGCGCCGCCATGACCCGGTACGTCCC
The DNA here is from genome assembly GCA_019634625.1 of Verrucomicrobiia bacterium. Taxonomy (NCBI): domain Bacteria; kingdom Pseudomonadati; phylum Verrucomicrobiota; class Verrucomicrobiia; species Verrucomicrobiia bacterium. The sequence continues at coordinate 3,527 of JAHCBA010000016.1, read as the reverse complement.
CGTCCTCCCCGCCGACGCCCCCTTCACCGCCGAACAGCGCGCCTACCTCAACGGCTTCCTCGCCGGACTCTTCTCCCACACACCCATCCCAGGTCCCGGCACCCCGACGCCTGCGCCCACTCCCGCCCTCGCGCCGCTGACCGTCGCCTTCGGCTCCCAGACCGGCAATGCCGAGCGCCTTGCCAGGCGCATCGCCAAACTCGCCGGCCAGCGCGGCTTCGCCCCCACCGTCCACGACCTCGCCAGCTATTCCCCCGCCCAGCTCGCCGCTGATCCCGCCGTCCTCCTGGTCGTCAGCACCTACGGCGACGGCGAACCGCCTGACAACGCCCGCGCCTTCTGGCAATCCCTCGCCGCCGAAAACGCCCCGCGCTGCGAACGCACCCGCGTCGCCATCTGCGCCCTCGGCGACTCCAACTACCCCCGCTTCTGCCAGTTCGGTCGCGACCTCGACGCCCGCCTCGAATCCCTCGGCGCATCCCGCCTCGTCCCCCGCCAGGACTGCGACGCCGACTTCGAACGCGAGTTCCAATCCTGGCTCGAAGCCGCCCTCACGTCCCTCACGCCCCCTGCGTCCCTTCCGTCCCTTCCGTCCCTTCCGTCCCTTCCCCCCCCTCCACCCCCCACCTTCACCCGCTCCAACCCCTACCCCTCCCTCCTCAAGACCAACCGCCCCCTCGGCGCCCCCGGCTCCGCCAAGGATGTCCGCCACTTCGAACTCGATCTTGCCGGCTCCGGCCTCACCTACGAAGCCGGCGACGCCCTCGGCGTCTGGCCCACCCAATGTCCCGAACTCGTCCGCGCCATCCTCGACGCCCTCGGCTGCGACGGCGAAGAAGCCGTCCCCGGTCGCGACGACGACACCGTCCCGCTCCGCCTCGCCCTCCTCAATCACTACGAACTCGGCCGCCTCACCCCCTCCCTCCTTGCCCACTTCGCCCGGCACACCGGCGACCCCGTCCTCCAGCGCATCACCGCCCCCGACGCCAACGGCGAACTCCAGGCCTACACCCGCGGTCGCGACCTCCTCGACCTGCTCCTCGACCACCCCCAGGTCCGACCCGACCCCGCCGCCTTCGTCGGACTTCTCCGCAAACTCCAGCCCCGTCTCTACTCCATCTCCTCCAGCCCCAAGGCCCATCCCGGCGAAGTCCACCTCACCGTCAGCGCGGTCCGCTACCATGCCCTCCAGCGCGACCGTCGCGGCGTCGCCTCCTGCTTCCTCGCCGACCGCGCCGCCCCGCCCGCCACCGTCCCCGTCTTCGTCCACGCCAACCCCTCCTTCCGCCCGCCCGCGCCCGACGTCCCCCTCATCATGATCGGACCCGGCACCGGCATCGCCCCCTTCCGCGCCTTCCTCGAGGAACGCCGCGCCCTCGGCGCCCCCGGTCCCAACTGGCTCTTCTTCGGCGACCAGCGCGCCGCCACCGACTACCTCTATCGCGACGAACTCGAAACCTTCGCCCGCGACGGACTCCTCACCCGCCTCGACCTCGCCTGGTCCCGCGACCAATCGGAAAAAATCTACGTCCAGCATCGCCTCCTCGAAGCCGCCCGCGAGCTCTGGGACTGGCTCGAACGCGGCGCCGCCCTCTACGTCTGCGGCGACGCCACCCGCATGGCCCGCGACGTCGAGACCGCCCTCCATCGCGTCATCCAGGAAGCCGGCGGCCGCACCCCCGACCAGGCCGCCGAATACCTCCGCCACCTCCAATCCCAATCCCGTTACCGCCGCGACATCTACTGACACGCCCCGGACAATCCGCCCTCCGATGGCACCCCCCTGCTTCCCTCCGGAGGGACGAGCTCCGCGAGTCCCCAATCCGTCGCCCCACACCCTTTCCCCCTTACTCGGATCTCGTACTCAGCCCGAAGGGCGGTACTCGTACGCGTCATCGATCCCGCAGACACACCCCCTCGATCATCGCCCCCTCGCCAGCCCGATGGGTTCGATCCTGCCCGGACCTCCCATTCCGCGTGGAAACGGGGGAGGGCGATTACGAGTACGAGTACGAGTACGAGGCCTGCTGCAAGAGAACTGAGATGCGCCCAACGCCCCACTCCCCTCGCGGCCTCGTAGAACTCGGCCCTCCGATTCACCCTTCGGAGGGACGAGCTCCGCGAGTCCCCAATCCATCGCCCCACCCCCCTGCAGCCTCGTGGAACTCGGCCCTCCGATTGCACCCCTCGCTTCACCCTCCGGAGGGACGAGCTCCGCGAGTCCCCAATCCATCGCTCCACCCCCCTGCGGCCTCGTGGAACTCGGCCCTCCGATTGCACCCCTCGCTTCACCTTCCGGAGGGACGAGCTCTGCGAGTCCGCCCCACTCCCCTTCCACCCTCGCCGAACTCCGCGAACCCCTGAAGCAACGCCATTCCTCGATCCAGGGCGCCACAATCCCTCACCCAGCCGCCTCAGAAACCCGCAGGGTTTCCAGCGATTAGCCGGGGGTCGAACCCGGCTTCGCGGGTTCGACCCCCGGAATGATTCCCCTCCCACCTCCCGACCCCGCCGGGGGTCGCAGATCTTGGCGCAACACGAGGAGCGGGCGAGACGCGTCCCGGAACGCCTACACATAAGGAGCGAACGACGAAGCTCGTGCCCGCAAAGATCAAGCCAGCGCGCCCGACCCTATTGCATGGCTGCGGCTCAGATCTCCCGGTCCAGCATCTCCAGAAACTGGCGCGGCGAAAGGATACGAACGCCGGCGTACTGGCCCAGTACCAGCAGATCCTGATCACCCGTGACAACGACATCCGCTCGACCGGCAACCGCCGTGGCGAGCACCCAGTCATCGTCGGAATCCCGGCAGACGGGCGCCGGCAGGGGAAGCGGCGAAACCAGGGTCGCGCGCTCTCGATACGCGGTCAGGAACGGAATCTCATCCGGATTGACATCGAACCTCTTGCGGAACTGTCCGGCGAGTTCATCCAGCAGAACATCGGAAGTCAGGAGTTCATGGGCCCGGATGCGCTTGCTGACCAGATCGCGGCACAACCCGTCGGCGAGCACGGCCGCCAGCAGGACATTCGTGTCGAGGACCACCTTCACGAGATCACCCGGAAGACATCCTCATCCGTGTACAGGCCCTGGGCGCGGGCCATGGGAGCGAGCTTGCGACGCGATGCCTCGATCGCTTCCTCCCACAGCATCTCCTGCACCGCGCGGCGAATGAACTCGCTCTGGGTCAGCTTCCGGCGTTTGCAGGCCCGGGCCACCTGCTGGCGCAATTCCGCGGGAAGACTGATGGTGAGCGTGTCCCTCATGGTGTAAGACAATATGTGACAGCCAGTCCACCGTCAACGTTCCCGCGACAGACCCACTCCGTCGCCCCACTCCCCTTCCACCCTCGCCGAACGCCGCCAACCCCTGAAGCAACGCCATTCCTCGGTCCAGGGCGCCACAATCCCTCACCCAGCCACCTCAGAAACCCGCAGGGTTTCCAGCGATTAGCCGGGGGTCGAACCCGGCCTCGCGGGTTCGACCCCCGGAATGAATGCCCTCCCACCTCCCGACCCCGCCAGGGG